>NZ_SSOL01000074.1:56707-232596 GCF_029871275.1 Pseudomonas sp. BN414 | reverse complement strand
CCGAATTGCTTGACGACCATAGAGCGTTGGAACCACCTGATCCCATCCCGAACTCAGCAGTGAAACGACGCATCGCCGATGGTAGTGTGGAGCTTCTCCATGTGAGAGTAGGTCATCGTCAAGCTTCTATCCCAAACCCCCGATCCGTGAAAACGGTTCGGGGGTTTGTCTTTGGGCGCGAGAAAAGCATGCGGTCCGGCGTCGAAGGCGGTAGCGCCCGGAAACTCTTGAATCGCTACCGCCCCTGCTCCGCTCGTCTAGAATAGCCGCGATACCCAAAGAGCCTTGCAACCATGCCCGACCTGGCGGAACAACGACCGCTTTCCGAACTTCCCTTACACGACCTGATTGCCTGTCACGAGTGCGATCTATTGATGCGTCACCCACACCTCGGCGAAGAGCAGAAGGCCTGCTGCCCGCGTTGTGGTTACGAACTGGTGGTGCACCGTTCGCAGATGGTGCGCCGCGCCCTGGCCCTGGTGCTAACTGCGCTGCTCTTGTTCGTGCCGGCAAACTTCCTTCCCATCATGAAGCTCAATCTGCTTGGGCAGACCAGTCACGACACGGTTTGGACAGGGGTTTTAGGCCTCTACAACACGGGTATGGAAGGTGTCGCGGTGCTGGTGTTCCTGTGCAGCATGGTGATCCCTCTGATCAAACTGCTCTGCCAGCTGATTGTGCTGGTTTGCATCAGTACCCGCCGCGCCCTTGGCCTAGGGCTGATGCTCTATCGCCTGTATCACCACCTGCGGGAGTGGGGGATGCTCGAGGTCTACCTCATGGGCATCCTGGTTTCCATCGTCAAGTTGATCGACCTCGCGGACCTCCATCTGGGCATCGGCCTTGCCTGTTTCATCGGCCTGCTGCTGACCCAGGTGTGGCTTGAAGTGACCATGTCGCCCCACCAGGTCTGGGATGCGCTGGAGGCCGAAGGAGACGCCCATGCGCGCCATTGATGCCGGCATCATCGTCTGCGACGAATGCCACCAGCTGAACCGCCCCGAGTCTGATGACGATCATGGCACCTGCAGTCGTTGCGGTGCGCGCCTGCATCCCCGCCGCCCCAACAGCCTGACCCGCACCTGGGCATTGCTGATTACAGCAGCCATTCTCTATGTGCCCGCCAATGTGCTGCCGATCATGACGGTGAACTTCCTGGGCAACGGTGCGCCCTCGACCATCATGGGGGGTGTGCTCGAACTGATTCACGCCGAAATGGTGCCCATTGCGCTGGTCGTTTTCGTGGCGAGCATCCTCGTGCCTACTTTCAAGTTGGTGGGCATCGCGCTGCTGCTTTACTCAGTACAGCGTCGGCTGCCCATGTCGCCGCGACAGCGCATCCTGATGTACCGCTTCATTGAATGGATAGGCCGCTGGTCCATGCTGGATATCTTCGTCATTGCCATCCTCGTGGCGTTGGTGAACTTCGGCAACCTGGCCAGCATCGAAGCCAACCTGGGGGCGGCTGCCTTTGCCAGCGTCGTGGTGATCACCATGATCGCGGCAGTGACTTTCGACCCCAGGCTGATCTGGGACAACACCGATATGGACGACGAGAATGCCTGAGTTGCCAACGCCCAAAACCCGTAAAACCACGAGTTGGTCCGCCATCTGGATCCTCCCACTGTTGGCGCTGATCATTGGCCTCTGGCTGGCATGGAAAGCCATGAGCGAAGCAGGCATCGAGATCCAGATCCGTTTCGAGAACGGGGACGGCATCCAGGTCGGCAAGACTCAACTGATGTACAAGGGCATCCAGGTTGGCAAGGTCGTCGACCTGCACGTCAGCGACGATATCAAGGGCGTGGTTGCGACTGTCGAAGTGATGAAGGAGGCCGAGCCCTACCTCAGCAAGGAGACCCGCTTCTGGCTGGTACGCCCGCGGGTATCGCTCGCCGGCGTCACTGGCCTGGAGACCCTGGTCTCCGGCATCTACATTGCCATCGACCCGGTGAAGGGGGAGCCCGCGCGGCGCTATACCGCGCTGGCTGAGCCTCCACCCTTGTCCGATTCGCTACCTGGCCTTCACCTCACCCTCAAGGCCGAGCGCCTCGGTTCGCTCGAACAGGGCAGCCCGGTCTACTACCGGCAGATCCAGGTTGGCCAGGTGAAGAGCTATCAACTGGCCGAAGACCAGCGCACCGTCGAGATCAAGGTGCACATCGAACAGCCCTATGCGCATCTAGTGCGCAAGCACACACGATTCTGGAATGCCAGCGGACTCAATGTCACCGCGGGCCTGTCGGGTGTGAAGATTCGCACCGAGTCCGTGCTCAGCATCATGGCCGGCGGCATCGCCTTCTCTACGCCGGAGCACCGCCAGGACAGTCCACCCACCGACCCCAGCATCCCGTTCCGCCTGTATGACGGCTTCGAATCCGCCGAGGCCGGCCTTCGAGTACTGCTGCGGATGGACGACGTCAGCGGCCTCAGCCCGGGCAACACCCCGGTGATGTACAACGGCGTCCAGGTCGGCACCCTGAAGAAACTCGACATGGACAAGGACTTCACGGGTGCCACGGCAGAGCTGACCATGGAACCGCGCACTGAAGACTACCTAGTCGAGGGCACCGAGTTCTGGACGGTGAAACCCTCGATCTCGCTGGCGGGCATCACGGGCATCGAGGCCCTGGTGAAGGGCAACTACATTGCCGTGCGCTTCGCCAAGGAAGGGACGCCGACCCGTGAGTTCAAGGTGCGTCCCAAGGCGCCGCCGCTGAATACCGATGCACCCGGCCTGCACCTGGTGCTGACCAGCGAGCGTCTCGGTTCCCTCGAAGTCGGCAGCCCGGTGCTATTCCGTCAGATGCGCGTGGGCAGTGTGCAGAGCTACCAGCTCTCGCGTAACCAGCAGCGTGTGGTGATCGGCATCCACATCGAGCCCGAGTTCACCAAGCTGGTCAACGAGTCCACCCGCTTCTGGAATTCCAGCGGCATTACCCTCAAGGGCGGCCTGTCAGGCGTCGAGGTGAAGAGCGAATCGCTGCAAACCCTGCTGGCGGGCGGTATCACGTTCGACACGCCAGACCCGAAAGCCAAGCCGGTTACCCGGCCACGCCGCTTCACCCTGTACGACGACGAGGCCCAGGCCGTCGTCAAGGGCACCCTGGTCGACATCGTCATTCCGCAGGCGGAGGGCATCAAGGCAGGCACACCGATCCGCTTCAAGGGCATCGATGTCGGCGAAGTGGAAACCGTAACCCTGAACAGCGACCTTTCCGGCGTCACGGTCAAGGCGCGCCTGACCCAGGCGGCGGATCGCATCGCGCGTGCCGGCACTCAGTTCTGGGTGGTGCGACCGGAGCTTGGCCTGCTGCGTACTGCCAACCTGGATACCCTGGTCAGTGGCCAGTACCTGGAAGTCCTGCCTGCGGGCAAGCCAGGTGCCCCACAGACGCGCTTTACCGCACTTGCCGAATCGCCTGACCCGATCGCGCGCCAGGAGGGCTTGCGCATCACCCTCAGCGCGCCGCGTCGCGGCTCGATCAAACCAGGTGTGATCGTCAGCTACCGCGAAGTCCCCGTGGGCAAGGTGCTCACCTATGAACTGGGCAAGACCGCCGATCGCGTCTTCATCCAGGTGCTCATTGAGCCGCGCTATGCGCCCCTGGTGCACAGTGGCAGCCGCTTCTGGCACACCAGTGGCGTAGGGGTGGATGCCAGTCTGTTCAACGGCGTGAAGGTGCGGACCGAGTCCCTGGAGTCGATGGTGGAAGGGGGTATTTCCTTCGCCACACCGAACGAAGGGCAGATGGGTAACCGCGCGCTCAATGGCCAGACATTCGCCCTGCACGATGATGCCGAGGACGAGTGGCTGACCTGGGCGCCGAAGATTCCTTTGGCCAGGTAAACCCCGCAACAAACAAAAGGGCCGCAATTGCGGCCCTTTTGCTATCTCGGCGAAGGTATCAGGCGGGTTCTGCCGCCTCGTCCGTCGCGTCCTGGGTGGCCTTGGCCACATCACGACGCTTGATGAACTTCCAGTCCGCCTCGTCGATGTAGATGCCGTTCGGACCGCTGCCGCCTTCCAGGTCGATGGCGACGTTGGCCGACACCTGCGGCTTCACCGACGCGAGGATCGGTGTGAAGCCCAGTTGTTGGCTGGTCTCGATCAGCGCCTGCTGGTTGCGCTCGTCGATGTCTGCCGCCTCGTCCAGGTAGTAAGGGAGGCGGATGCGACCGGCCTGCTCGCGGTCCATCAGGTGCAGCAGCAGGTACATGTTGGTCAGCGCCTTGATGGTCATGGTGGTGCCGTTGGAAGCGGCGCCATCGATGTCCGTGTGGATGACCGGCTGGCCGTGCACCTTCGTGATCTCGAAGGCCAGTTCGAACAGGTCCTTCAGGCCCAACTGGTTGCCGTTGGCGGCCACCAGGCGTGCCAGGTACTCCTTGGCTTCCTCGTTCTTCGCGTCCTGGTCGCTGGAGTTGGTCAGGTCGAACACCGAAAGGGTTTCGCCTTCCTCGTACTGGCCGGCACTGTGAATGATCTGATCGATGTGGCGCAGGGCTTCCTTGTTCGGGGCGAGGACGATGCGGAAGCTCGCGAGATTGGATACCTGACGCTTGTTGATCTCGCGGTTGAACAGGGCCAGTTGATGCTCGAGGTTGTCGTAGTCGCTGCGGATATTGCGCAGCGTACGGGCGATGTCGGTGACCGCCGCGCGACGTGCCTTGGCCAGGGTCAGTGCCTCGTCCTGGCGGTGCGCGTAGGCGTTGATCAGCAGTTGCAGGCGACGCTCGGCGTCGTCCTCGCTGTCGAACTTGGCCACGCCCTTCAGGCGTACCTGGGCGTAGAGCGCCTCGATCTGACCGTCGATGCGCTGCAGTGCCTGCCAGGTGTCCTGGTAGTCATTGAGCAGGGGCAGCAGGTTGTCCAGGCTGTCGTCCACCGGGTCCATGAACGGCTTGCCGAAGGGCAGGTCGGCGGGCAGCAGCTGGCGACGGCGCAGGGCGTCTTCCAGGGTGCGTTCCTTGGCTTCCAGGTCGGCGAGTTGACGACCCACCAGCTGCAGCTTGGCGGAGAGTTGCTGGACGCGTTCGGTGAAGGCATCGGCGGATCGCTTGAGTTCGTCCTGGGTGGCTTCCAGCTGCGCCAGCTCTTCCAGTTTGGCGGGCTCTTCGGCTGCCAGGGTCTGGCTCTTGCGGAAGTCTTCCAGGGCTTTCTGGGCGTCCAGCACGTCCTGGTACAGCTTCTCGGCCTGGGCCTTGCTCGCGGCACGGTCGGCGGCCACAGACTGCTGGGTCTTGAGCTGCTTCAGCTCGCGCTCCAGGCGGTCCTTCTGGTCGCGCAGGGCGGCGCGGTCGGCCAGGGCCTGCAGGGCCGGCGGCTCGATGTGGGACAGGTCGATGGACAGGCCCGGCACCTCGAACTGGCTGCCCTTGAACTGGTCGAGCACGGTTTCCAGGGTTTTCACCCAGGCTTCGCCATCGTCCAGCTGGATACCTTTCTCGCCCAGCGGCAGGCTGAACAGCTGGCCATTGAACAGGCGCATCAGGCGGTCCACGTCGGCCTGGGAGAATTCTTCGCGCAGACGGGAGTAGCTGTTGTTGTCGGCATGGTCGAGCTGCTGCTTGACCGCCTTCAGGCGTTTCTCCAAGTCTCGCAGGCGTTCGTCGAGATCCTCGGCGGAGAACTGGCGGGACTGCGCCAGGGCGCCGGCCAGTTCGTCGTGGGCGTCCTTGGCGGCGAGCAGCTGCTGCTCCAGGACCTTGGCGTCATCCACCAGCGCGAAACGGTTCTTCAGCACCGCTAGTTCGCCCAGCCAGCGCTGGTTTTCGGTGATGGCGCGCTCCAGGCGCATCATTTCCTGGGTGCCGCCACGCTGTTCGTTTTGCAGGCCGTCCTGTTCGCCGCGGTAATGCTCGGCCTGGATCACCAACTCTTCGCGGCGGGCGCCGGAATAGTCCTGCCAGGTACCCAGCAGGGAATCCAGCAGCGGCGAAATGCGGTGCAGCTTGCCGCGCAGGGTTTCGCGCTGGGACACACCGTTGGCCAGGGCCTCGACCAGCGGGCCGGCGGAAACCAGTGCCTGGTAGTCCTGTTCCATGCGGCGCACGTCGCGGAAGGCTTCTTCGCAGGCGGCGATGTAGTCCACGCTGCCCGAGCGCAGGCTGTGCTCGAACGCGTCGAGGAACAGCTGCTTGAGCTTGGCCGCGGTGATCTCGCGCATGTGCAGCAGGTTGATGAACAGCGAGCGGAAGGTCTTCAGACTCTGCTCGCTGGTGGAGCGTAGCGGGATCAGCGTCAGGTCCAGTGGGATGGAGGTGTGACCCCCCACCAGCAGTCGGCGCAGTTCATCGGGCTTGAGCTCGTAGGCCTTGATGCCCTCGCGCTCCAGGCTGTTGAACAGCTCACGCTGGCGCAGGCAGGTGCCGTCGCGCTGGTAGTGCTCCAGATTCAGTTCACCGCGATAGGCGAAGAACTGGTGGCCGAAGCCGCCGCCCGGGCCGCGACCGGCAACGCCGATGACGTGCGGGCCGTGGGGCAGCGAGACTTCCACCAGGATGTAGCTGGTATCGGTGGCGAAGTAGAACTTGCGCGACTGCTCCAGGCTGTACTTGCCGAAGCTCATGTCCGACATGCGCGCCAGGATCGGGAACTGCAGCGCGTTGATCGAGGCGGACTTGCCCAGGTTGTTGGCGCCGTAGATCGACAGCGGGGTCTCCAGCGGGAACAGGCCCAGGCTGTATCCGGCGGTATTCAGCAGGGCGAAGCGGCGGATGCCGTAGCGTTCCTGGCTCATGCGTCTTCCTCCTGGGCGGCGCGTTCTTCGGCCATGGCGCGGGCCAGGGCGTCTTCTTCGGACTCGGCGGGCGCATCGACAGCCTCGGGCTCGTCGATGGGGATGATGGCGTCGCCGCTGTCGTCATCCATCAGCACCGGAGCACGCAGCTCCAGGTCGGTGCTGTGCAGGCTGGCGGCCAGGTCGCGGTCGTGCTGCACCGCCAGGCACACATCGAGGAAACGGTGCATCGGCGGCAGGAAGCGGTAGACGCCGTTGCTGTCCTCGGCGAAGCCCAGCTGGGTGAGGCGGCGGATCACCTTCTCTTCCAGCTCTTCATGGGTGGTGACTTCGGCCTGCATGAACAGGTCGCGGTACTTCTCCAGCAGGGACGGTAGTTCGTCACGGCCAATGCTGCCGCCGTCGAGCACGGAAAGGGGGTCGCGACCCTGGTCAGCCAGATGCTCCACCAGGATGAAGGTGAACAGCGCCAGGCGTTGGGCGGTCTTGTTCACCTGGGCGCCCATCTGCTCGGGCACGAAGTAGTAGAAACCACGCGGGTCGCAGACCAGCTCGAAACCTAGGCCCTTGAACAGCGCGCGGTACTGGTCCTGCATGGTGGACAGCTGGGCGTAGCACTCCGGCTCGCTGCGGGAGAGGTGATAGCCCTTGAACAGCTCGCGGAAGATGGGCGCGAGCTGGGTCAATTCTTTCAGGTCGATATTCATCAGGAAGTCTTCTCGGCCGCGGCGGTGGGGCTCTTGATCAGGGCGTAGGAGCTCAGGCTGACCTGGTGCTCGGCGGTCAGGTAGTCACGGCGCTCCAGGCGATCACGCGAGAAGCGCGCATCGCGGGACAGGCGCGAGAACCAGTAGAGGAGTTCGTCGGTGGCGCCTTCGGGCTCCTGCTCCAGCAGCCAGACCATCAGGTCCGGCAGCGGCAGGGCCTGCTCGCAACGGTCGAGCATTTCCCGCGCGGTCTTCGGCGAGCGCGGCGCAGCGGCCTTGCGTGTGCCGCCGGACTTCGGGAAGTGCGCCGGTTTCGGCTGGAAGCGAGCCAGGGCGTAAACGTAGGCCTCGACCTGGGAGCCACTGCCAAGGAAGGTGGTCTGCGGACGGGTGAACAGCGGCATCGCTGTCTGGGGCACGGCGTCCAGTCCCTTCTTGCGGATCACCGACAGTGCCAGCGCGGCGCCACGGGTCACGGCGTTGTGCCGACGGGCTTCTTCGCGTAGGGGCAGCAGCAGCTCACGGGCCTTGCGCAAGGTGAGCTGAGCGCTGGTCTGCATTTCAAGGATGCGCGCATGGGTGCGCAGCAGCAGGTCGTCGTCCACCAGCTGGCCGAGGCGTTGCTGCTCGCCCAACAGACGCAGCAGCACCTGCTCGACGCGCCGCACGCCTTGCTCGAAGGCACCGTCGGCGGCCACCAGCTGGATCATCGGCTCGACGTACTCGTCCCAGGTGGCCAGCACTTCGGCGTAGCGCTGGCGCAGGGGAATCTGCCGGTCGCTGGTCTTGGCGCGGTCGGCCACGGCGACCAGGGCCTGCTCGTCGTTGTCGAGTTTCTTCAGGACATCGCGAACGCGCATGTCGAGCAGACGCAGCTGACGCGCCAGGTCGTTGCCGTCACGGATTTCGAAGGCTTCCTGGATATAGCCGGCGAGGCGTTCCAGGTGACGCAGGTAGGCTTCGATCTCCAGGCACAGGCCGAGGCGGTGTTCGCGCCGCAGGTAGGCGAGGAAGTCGTGGATCTGCGCGTTCAGCTCGAAGCGGTTGGGACTCTTGGCCACGGGAACCAGGATGTCCAGGCGCACCCAGAGGTCAAGCAGGGCGGTCACGTCGGTGGGCGTGCCCTCCGGCAACTGGCCGGCGAGCTGCACGCGCAGTTCCACCAGGCTCAGGGTGCCGGCATCGAAGCGCTCGCAGAGCGGCTCGAGCAACGTCCAGTGTTCGGCTAGGGCGCGCAGTACGCGCTTGGGATCGATCATCGATTGGCCGGGGTTCGCTGAAAAAAGAGGCGATTGTACTTCAGGTTGCCGGCAGCAATTGAGCTTCAACCGATCAGAGGAGCGACACCCGTCGCGGACTGACGTTTTTTGGCAGTTTACGACTGGCATCGTGCTATTAGGGGCCCGAAAGCAGCGAGGAACCCCCGTGCAAGTGATTGAATTCGCTGGCATGTTTTCTGCGTTAGGGAAACGTCCGCTGTAATGCCGCAGAAACCATGAGCCCCGAATCCGCACTTCTCGCCGACGCCCGCTGGGCCGAGCTGGAACGCCAGACCGACCTGGACTGGGACCTCGACGCCATCACCAACCGGCAAGAGGCCATCGACTTCCTGCTGCACTTCGAAAACCGCCTGTGCGTCTATTCCGCCTACGTGGAAAAGCTCTACAGCCGCTACAGCTTCGTGGTGCCGGAAGAGGAACACGGCAGCATCACCATCCTTCCCGACGAGATGGCCTGGCACGACACCTTCCATGACATTCCCGCCGACGCCGTCCTGCCTACCGGAATCCATGTCCTTCCCGGTGAAGTGCTGGGCTCAACCGGCCTCTACCTGAAGATTCCCGGCGAGCACCGCCTCAGCGCTTCCCACGAACTGCCCTTCCAGGACGGCCTCAAATTCCTGATCCAGCGCTACCAGTCCCGTGGGGTGCAGTTCCTGCCGGTACTGGTCAAGGGCGACCTGCGCGAGTACGAGGCACGTATGCCTTCGTTGCACCTGCATCGCATCGACACGAGCCGCCTGGGGCGCAACTCCCGGCTGGAAGTGTCGAACATCAAGGGCGCCATCGCCGACCACCTGATCGGCCTGTTCCGCCAGGGCTGACCTCGGCGTTACCCCGTTGTTGCGATGGGTAACAGCTATCCGTCGCCGACTTCCTGACAGCTACCTTCAACTCGACTATGGGTCGGGACGCTTCCCGGTCGGCCTCCCTATAGTGGCTAGAAAGGGGACGAGTCTTCGTCGCTTGCCCATACAAGAACAATCAGGGATGTCGCCATGCGTTCGAATCCGCTGCCCGCCTGGTCGCTGAAGGCCGTTCTTCTTGCCGGGCTGTTCGCCACGTCCATCGCCCAGGCGCGTATGGAAGAGTTGGCCGACAACGAACTGTCGAACATCACCGGCCAGGCCTTCATCAATCTGACCACCGACGCCAACGCCGGGATCAACTACACCCGCGTCAACTTCGGGGTGAACGTCGATACCCAGCTGAACATGAAGAAGCTCCAGCTCGGCCAGTACGACGACGCCGCAACGAGGGCGGGGGAAGTCGCCGGTTCGTCCGACATCCTCATCAACAACTTCGCCCTCGGCACCGTGAATGCCGACGGTTCGGTGAACCCCTTCCGCATCGCCGATCCCTTCGTCGAGCTGGCCTATTCCGGCAACAAGGTGGTGGGCGTGCGCATCGGCTTCGGCGAGGCCAAGGGTGTGTTGTCCGGGGATATCCAGAGCCTGACCGGGAACATTCCGGTACACATCACCGGCACCGCCCAACCCATCATTGACAAGGCTTCGGGTTGGGACCGTTTCCTGCTGGGACTGGCGGGCATCACCGGCAGCACCAAGCTACAGGGGGACGCGACGCTGGTGAACTCCGGCGGTGATGTCGACCCGGTGCGCGGCGGCCTGGCCGGCATGCCAAACGGCGCGGCGTTGAGCTGCGTCAGCGGCTGCAATCTCGGCGGCCTCTCCGATGCCCTGCTGGGCCTGTTCAAGTCCAGCGGCTGCGGCATCCTCTCCCTGTCCACCTGCTTCCCGCTGAGCGACTTCAAGTCACTGCCAGTGGGCAACATCTCCAACATGAACACCATGGATGGCGCCGCGAAGGGCTTCTTCATCTCCTTCCAGACCCAGGACCTGGCGTGGAAGGACATGGACCAGAACGCCTTCATGACCGCCCTCAAGGGCGCCTTCATGAACATGCCCAAGTACCGGGATGCCAACGGCAATCTGGTGTCGCCGATCAACATCGACTTCGAGCAGGCGTTCAATGGCATCCCGCGCCAGGACACCTGCCTGGGCACAGCCACTGCGGGGTGCTGAGCATGAGCAGAGCCGTTGTGATCCTGCTGTCGCTGGCCGCCGCCACAGCACAGGCTGAACTCAAGGCGATGGATGACGCGGAGCTTTCCAATGTGGACGGTGCCGGGATCGGCTTCGTGCTGGACCAGGTCCTGCTGGACGCCAACAACGCGACCATCACCATCAACGACATCACCAATGCCGCCAAGCAGAACGTCCCGATCGCGGTGAAGGAGTTCTACCTCGGCGCTGCCGGCAGCAACAAAGGCGCGAACCTCAACCCCGTGACCATCGGCCGGCTCAACCATCCCTTCGCCCTCAACCTGGCCAAGGGCGAAGACATGCGCACCCTGCGGGACGACGGGCAGTGGGTACAGACCACCCCGAGCAATGTCACGGTCCTCGAATTCATGTTCCCCGAGCGTCTGACCGGTGCCGCTGGCCAGCCCTGTATTGCGGGTCTGGCCGCAGCCGGCAACAACTGCTCCAGCCGCGCCAGCGAAAAGGTGGACCTGGGGATTCGCTTCGACTTCCAGGTCGCCGCCGGGCGCACCGATATCCTCAACCTGGACTTCGCCGAGTTGGCGATGGACGGCTCCTACCTGCGCCTGTGGGGCGACAGCAGCCGCAGCCAGATGGTGGGTGAGGCGCGCATCAATATCTTCACCAAGAGCCTGCAGATCATGAGCTGCGCGGCCGGCACCACCGGCTGCACGACCGCTACCGAGCAGCGTGATCGCACCATCTTCCTCAACAACGCCTACGCGAACATCTCCCTCGGTTACGGCAAGACCCAGCCGCTGTTGTTCGACGTGAGCAGCAACGGCCAGTTCGTGCTCGAATTGCCCAACCCCACAGCGTCCGGCGCCACCCAGGCGCAAAAGGATGCGCTGGCCGCCGACTTCTACGCCAACGCGCCGCGCACCAACATCGTCATCAACAGCCTCCAGGCCGGCAGTGGCAGTGCCGCCAGCGGCGGCTACAACTTCGGCTACAACGCCATCCAGGGCCTCAGCATCAACTACCTGAAGGTGACCAGCCATGATCTCTAAGGCGCTCTACCTGGCGGCGCTGCTGGTGCTGCCGATGCTGGCGCAAGCCGAACTGCAGGCGCTGGAGGATGCCGACCTGAGCCAGATGAGCGGGCAGGGCGGGGTGTATCTTTCTGGCGAGTTCAGCATCAACAAGAACGGCGGCGTGCTCTGGAACACCCCGGTTTCCAACAACCCCACCACCTGGAAAGCCAACGAGCGCAGCTGCGCCATCGCCGGTGCCGCCACCCCTGAAAGCTGCGGCTTGCGCATTGCCATTCGTTCCGAGGCCAATGGCGGCTGGTACGTGCTGGACAACCTCAAGGGCATCTTCAGCTTCGAGGGGCTGACACTGAATACACGGCTGATCAACAGCGGTTTTGGTGGCGACGGTGCGGCCTTCAACCAGGATGTCCTGGCCATCGGCCTGCCCAACGAGATGCGCTTCAAGAACGGCAGCTTCGCCTTCGGCGTGGCCAACCAGGGCGGCTGGCAGAACAAGTCCGGCACCGTCGCCAACGGCGGCAACCCCAGCTACCAGCAGACCAACATTTTCTCGGCGAAGATCGACGGCACTATCCGCATGCAGGGCAGCGTGCTGATCTTCCCGAAGAACTGAGGAACCGACCATGCGCCCAGCCCCCTTGCTGCTCAGCATGCTCCTCGCCTCCCAGGCCCAGGCCATGGAAGCGCTGGATGACTCCACCATGGCCTCGGTGAGCGGCCAGGGCGGCATCAGCCTGGAAACCTCCAGCCAGGGCTGGTCGGCCAGCAACGTCAGCTACACCCAGGATGGCCGCAGCCTGAACCTGCGGGATGTGAGCAATCGCGCCGCCAGCGGCACCACCAGCACCTCCCAGTCCACCATCGACGTGCAAGGCGGCCAGTTGCAGGTCCAGCACAGTTCCAGCCCCCAGGTGCTGGCGGTGAATAACATCGAGATGGATGGCAGCAGCAAGAGCTTTGGCTCGTTCCGCGCCTTCTACACCCTGGGCGCCACCTTGAAGCTCAAGGGCGGCGGTGCCAGCGGAGTCAGTGGCATCGCGGTGGACGACAGCCGGCTGTCCCTCACCGATGTGACCTTCTATTACCGCGACAACGGCTTCGACCTCATCGTCAAAGGCCTGTCCTTCGACACCTACCTGAACAACGCCTATCTGGACGTCGTCAGCGGCGGCAGTGGTCAGGAGGTCAAACTCAACCTTGGCGACGCGCGCTTCATCGGCACCATTGGCGGCATCAGTCTCGATCTCGCCCACAGCGATCCCACCGGCTCACCCGTGACGCCCGGCGCGCCCGACCTGCGTGACCCCAACGCCGGCCGCAGCTTCGGCAAGCTGAACATGGACCTGCGCCTGGGTGGCAGCCTCAGCGTCGCCAGTGGCGGTGCCAGCGGCGAAGGCATCCGCATCCGCCCGGACCTGAATATTGGCAACAGCCTGTTCCAGTACCAGGACGAAGGCATCCTGCGCGCCGAGAACTTCTCCGGCACCCTGCGCAGCCTTGGCGGCCTGACCCTCGACCTGGCCCAGGACGTGGCCGGCAGTTATGCACAGGTGGCGTTCCAGGACCTCAAGCTCAACGCCACACTGGGTGGCCTGATCATCGGCAACCCGACCAACCAGAAACTCGGCAGCCTGGCCATCGACCTCAACTTCGCCGACGACGGCGCCAAGCAGAACTGGCTCAAGCTGCGGCCGGGCGGTGACCCCAATTCCGGTGCCAAGGGCCTGACTGCCGATGTCAGCTGGAACATGGCCAACAGTTCGGTTTCCCTCACCGATAACGGCAACAGCATGTGGTTCAGCGGGCTGCGCACCAACGGCACCGGCCAGATCACCCTGGACCTGACCAGGAGCTGCGCCGGCGGGGCCAGCACCGGGTGCTACGCCGGCACCCAGAGCGACATGGGCAAGGGCAGCTACAACGGCCATTTCGACGGCTTGCGCCTTGGGCTTTCCAACATCAACGGTGGCTACAGCTTCGACGGCCTGCGCGTGGGCTCGCCCAACGCGCCGCTGCAGGGCGGTACCGAACTGCTGGTGCTGATGGAAATCTTCCCGGCCTACGACTTCACCCTGAACGGTCAGATCACCCTGTTGCCGGGCGGCAGCAGCGGCGACGGTGTGCGCTACAACGCCGACTTCGTCTTCAGCGATGCCCGCGCGGCGATCTCGGTCGACGAGACCGGCAAGGGCCTGTGGCTGGCGGGCACGACCTACGACATACACTTCCGTGATGGCTCGGTGGACGTAAGCAACAACGGTGTGGAGCTGCGCAAGGGCACCTACTGGTCGAAGCTGGAAGTCAGCGACCTGCGCTGGGGTGATCGCGCCACCGGCACCAGCCTTGGCCGACTGGTGCTGAAACGCTTCGAGCAGGGCTCCACCTTGGCGCTCAGTTCCGGCGGTGCTGGGGCACTCTGTGTGGGTGGCAGCGGCACCTCGGCTAGTGCCTGCTCGGCCAGCGGCGGACGCTGGGAAGATCGCGGCAATGAAGGGGTGTCGGTGAAGTTGAAGAATGTCTTCGTCCGCGATACCGCCATCGAAAGCACCACCAACGGTGTGGCCACCGACGAGAAGCGCAACCAGATCGTCTGGGAAACCAACCGCGTCAACGGCGCCGCCGGCACCGGCAGCCAGCTGGTTGTGGATAACTTCTCCACTTCCGACGGCAACCCCAGTGATCCCAATGCCAACACTTACGGTTTCAACGCCGACCTCAACCTGGACGTGGCGCCCACCAAGGTCTGCACCAAGAACGGCGGCACCTGCAGCCCGGTCAGCCCGGACCCGCTGGGCTTCGCGGTGAACGGCCGCATCCACTTCAAGGAAATCAACGTCGATCGCCTGCAGCACGTCCACCCAACCGGCGGCGCCGTCACCTCCATGTATGGCATCAAGGTGCAGAACGCCGATATCAGCGCCAACCTGACGGCTACGCCGATCAATTGAGGAGCAGGGCGCCGCTTTTCTGTGGGGGCGAATTCATTCGCTGACCGGACTGCAGGTTCGGCCTGTGACTGTTCTGGGGCCGCTGCGCGTCCCTCAGCGACTAAAGTCGCCCCCACAAGGAATATCCGGGAGCTGATCTTTTCTTGTGGGAGCGAATTCATTCGCGATTGCAGGACTCAGTCCTGCCCTTGTCCGATGCATTCGCGAATGAATTCGCTCCTACAGGAGAATCCCCGAGCAGAAATCCACCCGCCCACCGACCTTTCCGCCTCCCACTTTTCACGCCACAATTCCCTGATCGGGTGCCGTCGCCACGAGCAGTCCGGCACCATCAGCCTGAGCCCCGGCCGCACGCACGGTGGGGCCGTGAGGAGCGAGCCCATGAGCAGTCAAGATCGCGTCATCATCTTCGACACCACCCTGCGGGACGGCGAGCAGAGCCCCGGCGCTTCCATGACCAAGGAAGAAAAGCTGCGCATCGCCAAGGCACTCGAACGGATGCGGGTGGACGTGATCGAGGCCGGCTTCGCCATCGCCAGCCCTGGTGACTTCGAGGCGGTCAGGGCCATTGCCGACAGCATCAAGGACAGCACCGTATGCAGCCTGTCCCGCGCCGTGGATGCCGACATCGACCGCGCCGCCGAAGCGCTGGCCGGTGCCAACTCCGCGCGCATCCACACCTTCATCGCCACCAGCCCCATCCACATGCAATACAAGCTGCGGATGCAGCCGGACCAGGTGGTGGAGCAGGCCATCCGCGCCGTGAAGCGCGCGCGCAACCTTTGCGCTGACGTGGAGTTCTCCTGCGAGGACGCCGGCCGCTCGGAGATCGATTTCCTCTGCCGCATCATCGAAGCCGCCATTGATGCCGGTGCCCGCACCATCAACATTCCCGACACCGTGGGCTACGCCATTCCGCACCAGTACGCCGACACTATGCGTCAGCTCCTGCAGCGCATCCCCAATGCCGACAAGGCGGTGTTCTCGGTGCACTGTCATAACGACCTCGGGCTGGCCGTGGCCAACTCCCTGGCGGCCGTTGCAGTCGGGGCTCGCCAGGTGGAATGCACGATCAACGGCCTGGGCGAGCGTGCCGGCAACGCTGCGCTGGAAGAAATCGTCATGGCCATCAAGACCCGCCAGGACGTGCTCGGCGTCTACACCAACATCGATACCCCGCACATCCTCAGCACCTCGCGCATGGTTTCCGGCATTACCGGCTTCCCGGTGCAGCCGAACAAGGCCATCGTCGGTGCCAACGCCTTCGCGCACGAGTCCGGCATTCACCAGGACGGCGTGCTCAAGCACCGCGAGACCTACGAGATCATGTCTGCCCAGTCCGTCGGCTGGCACACCAACAAGATGGTGCTGGGCAAGCACTCCGGGCGGAACGCCTTCCGCACCCGCCTGGACGAACTGGGCATCGCGCTGGCCAGCGAAGCCGACCTGAATGCCGCCTTCGCCCGCTTCAAGGAGCTGGCGGACAAGAAACACGAGATCTTCGACGAAGACCTGCAGGCGCTGGTCTCCGACACCCTGGGCGAGGAAGCCCCGGAACACTTCAAACTGGTCTACCTGGAGGTCGCTTCGAAGACCGGCGAAGTGCCGCAGGCCAAGCTGGTGCTGTCCATCGACGGTGTGGAACAAGGCGCTAGCGCCGACGGTTCCGGCCCGGTGGATGCCACCTTCAAGGCCATCGAAAGCCTGGCGACGTCCGAGTCGAGCCTGCAGCTCTATTCGGTCAATGCCATCACCCAGGGGACCGATTCCCAGGGTGAAGTCACCGTCCGCCTGGAAAAAGCCGGACGAATCGTCAACGGAAACGGTGCGGATACCGATATAGTTGTCGCCTCCGCAAAGGCCTACCTCAACGCGCTGAACCTGATGCAGGCCGGCGTGCGCAAGGCTCACCCACAGGTTGCTGACGTTTGATCACAGAACACCGTCGTCGCGCGTATCTCGATGCCATGCAGGTAGCCACCTGGCTACCTCGCACGGCATTGCCCTTCGCCGCGCCCTCCAATCCCGAATTGCTGGCCCTGGCTCCGGAAGTTCCCCTCGAGGACGCACCGGCTCCGGTCGCTGCCGTAACGCCCGTAACCCCCGCAGCGGAAGCCCGACCGGCAGCGACCTCGGCGCGCGCCAAGATTGAGGTTCCGCGTCCCGGCAGCACGCCGCGTCCGACGGTGCAGCCCGAACCCGAAGGTGCCGCCGAAGCCGAAACCGCACCGGCCAAGGCGGAGGTGCTGCCGCCGCCACGTTTCTCACTGCAACTGCTGCGTGCCGGCAACTGCCTGCTGCTGGTGGAATTGCCCACCGGCGAGCCCTTCCAGAGTCGCGACCCGGCGTACCTGCTGCTGAAGGACCTGCTGCGCGCCGCCGGCCTGCCGGATAGCCCGCAGATCCTCGGCGAGCCGGTGCGCTGGCCGTTGCTCAGTCGCGGCAACATGGACCAGGGCCCCGATGCCGCGCGCGACTTCATCCAGGGGTTCGTTGGCGTGCGCATGGAAGAGCAGGGCGAATGCGCCTGCCTCTGGCTCGTAGGCCTGCCGGCGATACGATTTGCCGGTGAAGCCGACGCCACTGCGTTCAACCGCGAACTGCAGGTCGAAGGCCTCGGCGCGGCCTGGGCACTGCCTGGCCTGGAACTGTTGATGGACGAGCCCGAACGCAAGGGCGAACTCTGGCAAGCCATGCGCCGCGTGATGCGCCGCTGGAAGCACACTGAATGACCGATGCCGTTTCCTTCCGCCCGATGACCGAGGCGGACCTCGATACTGTCCTGAAAATCGAATACGCCGCCTTCAGCCATCCCTGGACCCGCGGCATCTTCAACGACAGCCTCAAATCCTACGATTGCTGGCTGATGTTCGACGGCGATCAGCAGGTCGGCCACGGCGTGATCAACGTCATCCTCGACGAGGCTCACCTGCTGAATATCACCGTCAAGCCGGAAAGCCAGGGCCGCGGCCTGGGCCTGCGTCTGCTGGAGCGCCTGATGGAGCGCGCCCGCGAGCTGCAGGCCGGCGAATGCTTCCTCGAAGTGCGCGCCAGCAACCAGTCCGCCTACCGCTTGTACGAGCGTTACGGCTTCAACGAAATCGGCCGTCGCCGCGATTACTACCCAGCCGTGGGTGGTCGCGAAGACGCCCTGGTCATGGCCTGCACGCTGATCGATTGAGCCCCGCGCAGGCCATTGCCAAAGCTCCCGGTGCTCCGTAAGGTGCCGCCAGCCAGAAGAGGAGAAGACGCATGAGCGACCTGCAACAGCTGATCGACAACAACGCGCGCTGGGCCGAGAAGATCAAACAGCAAGACCCGGACTTCTTTGCCAAGCTGGCCAAGCAGCAGGTGCCGGAATACCTCTGGATCGGCTGCTCGGATGCCCGCGTACCGGCCAACGAAATCGTCGGCATGCTGCCCGGCGACCTCTTCGTTCACCGCAACGTGGCCAACGTCGTGCTGCACACCGACCTCAACTGCCTGTCGGTCATCCAGTACGCCGTGGACGTGCTCAAAGTGCGGCACATCCTGGTCACTGGCCACTACGGCTGCGGTGGCGTCCGCGCCGCCATGCGTGACACCCAGTACGGCCTGATCGATGGCTGGCTGCGTACCATCCGCGACCTCTACTACGACCAACGCGAGCACCTCGCCACCTTCGCCACCGAAGAGGAGCGCGTCGACCGCCTCTGCGAGCTGAACGTCATCCAACAGGTGGCCAACGTCAGCCACACCACCATCGTCCAGAACGCCTGGCATCGTGGCCAGGAGCTCTCCGTCCACGGCTGCATCTATGGCATCAAGGACGGCATCTGGAAGAACCTCAACGTCACCGTCAGCGGCATGGAACAACTGCCGCCGCAGTACCGCCTGCGCCCACTCGGACAGAACTGAACCATGACGCAATACAACAGCCGGGCCGTTGGCCTGGCCTGGCTCGGCCTGCTCGTGGCCAGCGTATTCTGGGCGGGCAACGCGCTGGTAGCCCGCGCCTTCCACGATGCCATTCCACCCTTCACCCTGGCCTTCTGGCGTTGGACGCTGGCGCTGGCCATCCTGCTGCCCTTCGTTGCACGGCCCATGTGGGAGCATCGCAGCGCGCTGCGTCATGCCGGCTGGCGCCTGCTGGTAGTCGCCGTCCTGGGGATCAGCACCTACAGCGTGCTGCTCTACTTGGCGGCGCGCACTACCGTGGCCATCAACCTCACCCTGCTCAATACCTGCCTGCCGCTGGCCACCTTCATCGGGGCTGGTGTGTTGCTCAATGAATGGCCGCCCCGGCGCGCCTGGCTGGGAATGGCGGTAGCGACCAGCGGGCTGCTGGTGCTGATCGCCCAGGGTCGCCTGGCGCAATTGGCCGCGCTGTCGTTCAACCCGGGCGACCTCATCATGCTGCTTGCCGTAGTGGACTGGGCCCTCTACACCTTGCTGCTGCGCCGCTGGAACCACTATTTCAAGCTTCCACCGCTGGTGTTGCTGGGAGCGCTGGTGGGATGCGGGGTGCCTGTGCTGCTGCCGTTCTACCTGCTGGAGCTGGCCAGCGGGCAGCGCTTCGAACTGTCTGTCGAAAACTTCGCCGCCATTGGCTACACAGGTGTCTGCGCCTCTCTCCTGGCCTATCTTTTGTGGAATCAGGGTATTCGCGTACTGGGTGTGGCCAAGGCCGTGCTCACCAACTACCTGATGCCGGTGTTCACCGCGCTGCTCGGCTACCTGCTGTTGGGCGAGGGCCTGCAGGCCTACCATTGGCTAGGTGGGGCGATGATCTTCTCCGGCCTGTTGTTGGCGACGCGCCCCTCGCTGAGGTGAGCCCATGCACAAACTAGTCGTCATCCCCGGGGATGGCATCGGACACGAAGTGGTGCCGGTGGCGGTCGAACTGCTGGAGAAACTCCTTCCGGACCTCCAAGCCGTCGAAGCGGAGGCCGGCTGGAGCTGCTTCCAGCGCCACGGCAATGCGGTTCCCGAGGCCACCTTCCAGGCGATGCGTGACTGCGGCGCCGGTATTTTCGGTGCGGTCTCCTCTCCCACGGGCCAGCGTGTGCCCGGTTACCGCAGCGCCATCCTGCAACTGCGCCAAGGTCTGAAACTCAACACCAACCTACGCCCAGTGCGCAGTTGGCCCTGCGTCTCGCCCCGGCCGGGCGTCGACCTGGTGATCCTCCGGGAGAACAGCGAAGGCCTCTACAGCGGCCGCGAGCATTGGGAATCCGAAGGCGTCGCCATCGCCGAACGGGTTATCAGCCGCGATGCCACCGAAGCCCTGGCCCGCCGCGCACTGGAAGTAGCCAAGGCCCGCAAGGCAAGGCGCATCACCCTGGTCCACAAAACCAACGTCCTACCCGTGACCTGCGGCCTGTTCCGTGACACCTGCCGCGAAGTGCTGGAAGGGGAGGGTTGGGCCGCCGAACTCGACGAACGCCTGGTCGACCTCGCCGCGCTGCAACTGGTGGAACAGCCCGAAGCCTTCGACCTGATCGTCACCAGCAACCTTTTCGGCGACATCCTCTCCGACCTTGCCTGCCACTGGAGCGGTGGCCTCGGCCTGGCGCCTTCCCTCAACTGGGGCAACGGCATCGCCCTGGCTGAACCCGTCCACGGCAGCGCTCCCGACATCGTCGGCAGCGGCCGCGCCAACCCCATTGCCGCCATCCTCAGCGCGGCTCTGCTACTGCGCTACCACTGGCAGAAGCCCGCCCTGGCCAATCGCCTGGAAACCGCTGTGGAAAACTTCCTGCGCGAAGAAGGCAAGGCAGACTTCGGTTTCGACACCACCCGGGTAGTAGGGCAGGGCATTCTGGCTGCACTCTAGGGTTTTTGTTCCCACAAAAAAGAAAACCCCGCCAAAGCAGGGTTCCACATTCACCCGGAATCAATTTCCGGTGGCCCAGGCAGAGCCTTCTCTACCAGAACCAACATCCGTTTAGGCGCCCGAACCTCGAGCCGCGCCGAGCCATTCACGACCGGCCCAACCACAATCTCGATCCCCTCCGCCTTCAACATCTCCATCAACGCTGATTCGCTGACTCCTTCCAGCACCCTCAGCGTAAGCACGTCACCTTCCCTGCGTTCGCCAACATGAATCTGCATGTGGATTGCCTCGCATGGACGACCGCGCAAGGTCATCACGAAGCGTGAGAGCAGTCTATGCAGACTAGAGCGAATCGGATTGCTCCTACGGAGGTGTTCGTGGGGGCTGACGTTGATTGGCCTCTCGGCAGCAGATCCTCGGTCACTCTTCGAGTGCGATGATGACGTGCGCACCTATCGCCAGATCACTTGGCGTTGGCACTGAGGCTTTCACCTTTCGCGCAGAGTCGGCATTCGGTGGTGGCACAACGCGGATGCGTGGGTTAGCATTGTTTAACGCTTAACGTTAAGGATTAAAGCGTGATTTTGAGCTTTCGATGTCAGGAAACTCGAACTCTGTTTGAAACGGGTGATTCGCGGCGCTGGAGAAACTTCCTGAACGTCGCAACTCGAAAGCTGGTGATGCTCAATGCAGCCACTGAGCTTCGAGACTTGCGGTCCCCACCAGGCAATCGGCTGGAGCAGTTGTCTGGGAACAGGGCTGGGCAGTACAGCATCAGGATCAACGATCAGTGGCGTATTTGCTTCGAGTGGACCGAGGCAGGCCCTGCAAACGTTGAGATAGTCGATTACCACTGAGGAGGAGGCACCATGGCGATCAATGGCATGCGGCCCATTCATCCTGGAGAGATTCTGCGGGAAGAGTTCCTGGAGCCGCTGGACATCACACCGGCTGCACTCGCTCGTGCGCTGCACGTGTCCGCGCCAACCGTGAACGACATCGTACGTGAGCGTCGCGGGATCACTGCTGACATGGCCCTCCGGCTGGGTCGCTACTTCGACACCACCGCCCAGTTCTGGATGAACCTACAGACTGAGTACGCTTTGGCGACTACTTACGCTTCGACTGGCGAAGAGATCGAGCACGAGATAGAACCGCTGCGAGCGGTTGGATAGGCTAGTTCACACACCACACGGAAGTTCAAAGCCCTCATATGAAGAAACTCATCCTCATAGTCGCTGTCGGTTTCGCTGCGTGGCAGTTCTACTTCAAGCACCAGGATCGTCAGACAATCACTGATTACGATAGTGATTCCGCACATTCTAGCTTTGCCGCCCAGCCGTCTGCGCCCGCGCTTGCTCGTACCTATTCGTGTGATGGGCGGATCTACTGCTCGCAGATGAGCTCATGCGAAGAGGCGACTTACTTCCTGCAGCATTGCCCTGGAGTGAAGATGGACGGGAATAACGATGGTGTGCCGTGTGAGCAGCAGTGGTGCAACTGAGGGGGGATGTAGACAGGGTGTAGTCGATTTGTAGTCACTACCCCCAGAAAGCACAAAGGGCTAGCTTTCGCTAACCCTTTGTTTTGTATGGTGGCTACACCGGGACTTGAACCTGGGACATCAGCATTATGAATGCTGCGCTCTAACCGACTGAGCTATGTAGCCGAGTGGCGCGCATTTTCCGTATCTCTTGGGGGGCTGTCAACCCCTTCGCTTAGATAATTTTGTGATCTTTCAAGCGTTTAGGCGGTGAAAGGATTTTCAGGAAGGCGTGGGGGCATTCGGCGGGATGGGGGAGGGGGGAGTGATGGGTTTCGCTTCGTTCTACGCCATCCTACGAAAGCAAAAAGCCCCGGAGGTCCGGGGCTTTTTTGTGGATCAGACGTTGAAGCGGAAGTGCATCACGTCGCCGTCCTTGACGATGTATTCCTTGCCTTCCAGGCGCCATTTGCCGGCTTCCTTGGCACCGTTTTCACCCTTGTACTGTATGAAGTCGTCATAGGCGACCACTTCGGCGCGGATGAAGCCTTTTTCGAAGTCGGTGTGGATAACCGCGGCCGCCTGCGGGGCGGTGGCGCCGACGCGGACGGTCCAGGCGCGAACTTCCTTCACGCCAGCGGTGAAGTAGGTCTGCAGGTTGAGCAGGTCGTAGCCGGCGCGGATCACGCGGTTCAGGCCGGGCTCTTCGAGGCCGAGGGCTTCGAGGAACATGTCCTTCTCTTCGCCGTCATCGAGTTCGGCGATTTCGGCTTCGATCTTGTTGCATACCGGCACCACGATCGCGCCTTCTTCTTCGGCGATGGCCCGGACCACATCCAGGTGCGGGTTGTTGTCGAAGCCGTCTTCGGCAACGTTGGCGATGTACATCACCGGTTTGCTGGTGAGCAGGTGGAAGCCACGAACCAGGCGCTTCTCGTCGTCACCCAGGTTCTTCAGCAGGGAGCGCGCCGGCTTGCCTTCGCTGAAGTGGGGAATGAGTTTTTCCAGCAGGGCTTTCTGCGCCAGGGCGTCCTTGTCGCCACCCTTGGCGTTACGGGCAACCTTCTGCAGTTGCTTCTCGCAGCTGTCGAGGTCGGCGAAGATCAGTTCGAGGTCGATGATCTCGATGTCGCGCTTGGGGTCGACGCTGTTGGAGACGTGGATGACGTTCTCGTCTTCGAAGCAGCGCACCACGTGGGCGATGGCGTCGGTTTCGCGGATGTTGGCGAGGAACTTGTTGCCCAGGCCTTCACCTTTCGACGCGCCCGCTACCAGGCCGGCGATGTCGACGAATTCCATGGTGGTGGGGATCACGCGCTCGGGCTTGACGATCTCGGCCAGGGCGTTGAGGCGCATGTCGGGCATCGGCACGATGCCGCTGTTCGGCTCGATGGTGCAGAAGGGGAAGTTCTCCGCTGCGATGCCGGACTTGGTCAGGGCGTTGAACAGGGTGGACTTGCCGACGTTGGGCAGGCCGACGATGCCGCAATTGAATCCCATGGAATGTGCCTCTGCGCGGAGTGGGTTCAGGCCTTGCGACTGTGCAGCTTCTGCATGGCGCGGGTGAGGTCACCGGCGAGCAGTTCTGGCATCACGTCGAGGGCGAAATCGATGCTGGTGTCGAGCAGTTCCTGTTCGCTGCGCGGGGCGCGGCTGAGTACGAAACCGGATACCAGGCTGCTGTGCCCCGGATGGCCGATGCCAAGCCGCAGGCGATGGAACGAATTCTGGTTACCGAGCTGGGCGATGATGTCGCGCAACCCGTTGTGGCCGCCGTGGCCGCCGCCGGTCTTGAGCTTGGCGACTCCAGGGGGCATGTCGAGTTCGTCGTGGGCCACCAGGATGGCTTCGGGAGGAATGCGGAAGAACCCGGCCAATGCCGCTACGGACTGGCCGCTGCGGTTCATGTAGGTGGTGGGGATCAGCAGACGAACGTCGCGACCTTGATGGGAAAATTTCCCGACCAGGCCGAAATATTTCTTGTCGAGGCTCAGGTTGACGCGTTCGCGGTCGGCCAGGCGCTCAACGAAAAGGGCCCCTGCGTTATGCCGGGTCTGGTCGTATTCGGGGCCTGGATTACCCAGGCCGACGATCAGTTGAATGGCAGTCACTACAGGGGCCCTTTATCAGGCTGACGCAGAGTAAGAAATTACTCGGCTTCGCCTTCTTCCTTCACCACGCGGGAAGCATGGATGTTGGCAACTGCCAGGTCGTTGCCGTGGGCCAGGGCCACCAGCTCGACGCCTTTCGGCAGGGTCAGGTCGGACAGGTGAACGGTCTGACCTACTTCGACCTTGGCCAGGTCAACTTCGATGAACTCCGGCAGGTCTTTCGGCAGGCAGGAGACTTCGACTTCAGCGATGGTGTGGGAAACTTCGCCGCCGCCTTGCTTCACGCCAACGGAGGTAGCTTCGTTGATGAAGTGCAGGGGTACGTGGGCGGTCAGTTTCTGGCCGGCAACTACGCGCTGGAAGTCAGCGTGCAGTACGAAGCCTTTGGCCGGGTGACGCTGCAGGGCCTTGATCAGAACGGATTCGGTAGCACCGGCAACGTTCAGGGCGATCACGTGGCTGAAAGCAGCTTCGTTTTCCAGCAGCTTGGCCAGGTCTTTGGCCAGCAGGCTTACGGATACCGGGGCTTTCTCACCGCCGTAGATTACAGCGGGAACCAGGTTGGCATTACGACGCAGGCGGCGGCTCGCACCTTTCCCCAGGTCGGAACGCGCTTCGGCATTCAGGGCGAAATCAGTCATTACAGTTCTCCAAAATAACCAAAACGCCCGTAATGCTTGCGACCAGCATCCGGGCGGTTGGGCAAAAAGCCCCGCCTGAGCGGGGCGCGTTTCGTCAGGGATGGCCGCTTAGCGGAACATCGCGCTGATCGATTCCTCATTACTGATGCGGCGAACCGCTTCAGCCACAACCGGCGCGATATCCAACTGACGGATACGCGAGCAGGCTTGTGCCGCGGCGGACAGGGGGATGGTGTTGGTCACCACCAGCTCGTCCAGCACGGAGTTTTCAATGTTCTCGATGGCACGGCCAGACAGCACCGGGTGGGTGCAGTAGGCGTAGACCTTGGCAGCGCCGTGGTCCTTCAGGGCCTTGGCAGCGTGGCCGAGGGTGCCGGCGGTGTCGACCATGTCGTCGACCAGCACGCAGGTGCGGCCTTCGACATCGCCGATGATGTGCATGACTTCGGACTGGTTGGCCTTCGGACGACGCTTGTCGATGATCGCAAGGTCAACGCCGAGGGACTTGGCCACGGCACGGGCACGAACCACGCCGCCGATGTCCGGGGAAACGATCATCAGGTTCTCGAAGCGCTGGTCTTCGATGTCATCGACCAGGACCGGGGAGCCGTAGATGTTGTCCACCGGAATGTCGAAGAAGCCCTGAATCTGGTCGGCGTGCAGATCGACGGTGAGTACACGGTCGATGCCGACGACGGTCAGCATGTCAGCCACTACCTTGGCGCTGATGGCCACGCGGGCGGAACGCGGACGGCGATCCTGGCGGGCATAGCCGAAGTAGGGGATGACCGCAGTGATGCGGGAAGCCGAGGAACGGCGGAAGGCGTCAGCCATCACCACCAGTTCCATCAGGTTATCGTTGGTCGGTGCGCAAGTCGGCTGGATCAGGAAGACGTCCTTGCCGCGGACGTTTTCATTGATTTCAGCACTGATTTCGCCATCGGAGAATTTGCCTACGGAGGCATCACCGAGGGGAATATGCAGTTGACGTACGACGCGACGCGCCAGATCGGGGTTGGCATTCCCCGTGAAGACCATCATCTTGGACACGCGCAGTACCTGCCGGCTGAGGGTAGACCTGATGAATCAAAAAGCCGTTCAAAGGCCGTGGGCTTTTGAACAGCTTTTCAAGTGTATGGCAGGGGCGGCTGGATTCGAACCAACGCATGGCAGGATCAAAACCTGCTGCCTTACCGCTTGGCGACGCCCCTATGTGTGCAACTCGCTATGCAGGATATTCGTTTCGTTGTGCGCATAACCCGGTGGGTTAATGGCAGGGGCGGCTGGATTCGAACCAACGCATGGCAGGATCAAAACCTGCTGCCTTACCGCTTGGCGACGCCCCTGTATCGTACAACCGAATGCCTTGCATTCCTTCTCAAGCCATACCTTGAAGCTTGCGGTGCAACATGGAGATGTTGCGGCCTTGGGCGACAAAGCTCGGCAGAGTGGCCGGAAGTTGGCGGCGAACTTTATCAGCATCGCCTTTGTTTGGGAAGCTCCCAAACACACAAGCTCCAGTGCCGGTCAATCTAGCTGAAGTGAATTTATTCAACAAGATCAGCGCGTTACGTACATCTGGGTAACGCTTCTCGACCACCGGCTGGCAGTCGTTACGACCGCCCCCCTCAAGAAGGCTGCGAACTTTAATGGGCGGCGAATTCCGTGTCAACTCAGGATCGGAGAAAACTTCTGCTGTGCTGACAAAGACTTGCGGTACAGCGACGAGGAACCACGGCTCTGGGAGTTCAACCGGCGTCAGCTGCTCGCCGACGCCTTCAGCGAAGGCCGCGCGACCGCGCACGAAGACCGGCACATCGGCGCCGAGGGCAAGTCCCAGGGAGGCGAGTCGATCTTCGCTCCAGTCCAGGTTCCACAGGCGATCGAGGGCGAGCAGGGTGGTCGCGGCGTCGGAGCTGCCGCCACCGATCCCGCCGCCCATGGGCAAGCGTTTCTCCAGCCAGATGTCCGCGCCGAATCGACAGCCCGACTCGGCCTGGAGCTTGCGCGCCGCGCGGACGATCAGGTTGCTGTCATGGGGAACGCCAGGCACGTCGGTTCGCAGGTGGATTTCACCATCGTCGCGCAAGGCGAAGCCCAGTTCGTCGCCGTGATCGAGAAACTGGAAGAGGGTCTGCAGCTCGTGATATCCGTCGGCCCGGCGGCCGAGGATGTGCAGCATCAGGTTGAGCTTGGCCGGTGCCGGCAGGACGAGTTGCGCATCCTGCATGTCACTGACCGAGCTGGCGCGGCTGCCAGTCCTTGATCACGAGGGTGACGTCGAGGTTCTCGCCGCTGAGTTTGATGCGCTCGGGCAGGGTGTAGCCGTTCTGCTCGACATAGCTCAGGTATTGCACCTTCCAGCCATCCTGCTCGAGGCGGGCAAGGCGGCTATCACCGTCCAGCGTCAGGCGGCTGCGGCTGTCCGGTGCGGGCAGGCCGCGTACCCACCAGAGCAGGTGGGAAACGGGCAGACGCCAGCCGAGTTGTTCTTCCAGTAGCGCCTCGGGGGATTCAGCCTGGTAGCGGCCCTGGTTGGCCACTTCCAGCTCGATATTGCCCGGGCGGCCAGTCAGACGGGCCGCGCCGCGACCCAGCGGGCCGGACAGGCGAATGTCGTAATAGTCCTGGCGCTGCAGCCAGAACAGGGTGCCGCTGCCGGAATCCTTGGGTGCACGGATGCCGACCTTGCCGCTGATCTGCCAGCCATCGAGGGTGCTGACTTGTTCCTTGTGAGCTTTCCAGGTGGCCTGGTTACCCTGGCCTTCGAGGGTTTCGCGCGGGGCGAGGGCGGAGCAGCCGGTGAGCAGGACTAGCGCACCGACGGCCAGGAGATTACGTAAACGCATGGATCAGAGGTTTCCGGAGCCAGTCAGGCGTTGCAGGGTGTCACGGAGGATGGCGCTGTCGGGCTGCTTCTGCAGGGCATCTGCCCAGACCTTACGGGCTTCGACCTGTTTGCCCTGGGCCCAGAGCACTTCGCCGAGGTGGGCAGCCACTTCGTGGTCGGGGAACTCCTGCAGTGCCTGACGCAGCAGTCGTTCGGCTTCCGAGAGGTTGCCCATGCGGTAATTCACCCAGCCGAGGCTGTCGAGGATCGCGGGGTCCTCCGGATTCAGCTTGTGGGCCTGTTCCACCAGCTTCCTGGCTTCGTCGTAGCGCGTGGTGCGGTCGGCGAGGGTGTAGCCAAGGGCGTTCAGCGCCATGGCGTTTTCCGGCTCGCGTTCGATGATGAAGCGCAGGTCCTTTTCCAGTTGGGCCAGGTCGTTGCGTTTCTCGGCCAGCATCGCGCGGGTGTAGAGAAGGTTGAGGTCGTCCGGGAACTGCTGCAGACCCTGGTGGATGACCTTCCAGGCGCGCTCCGGCTGTTGGCGCTCGGTCAGGCTCTCGGCTTCGATCAGGTAAAGCTGGATGGCGTAATCAGGCTGGGCATCGCGCGCCTTGGCCAGGCGGGCCTCGGCTTCATCGGCGCGGCCGCTTTCGAGGAGGATTTCCACCTGACGCACCTGCGCTGGCAGGTAGTCGTTGCCGGGGCCGACCAACGCGTACTCGATCAGAGCACTTTCCTTGTCGCCGCGCTTTTCATAGACCTGGCCCAGGTTGAAATGGGCGGAATCGACGTGGCTACCGCGCTCCACCAGCTCTTCCAGATAGACCTGGGCTTCGTCCCAGGCTTCGCCTTCCAGACAGACCAGTGCCAGCGAGTAGCGGAGGTCGTCGTCGTCGGGGAACTGCTGTACCAGGCCGGCAAACTCGGATTTGGCTTCGTCCAGGCGGTCCTGCTCCACCAGCATGCGGGCGTATGTCAGGCGCAGGCGCTTGTCGTCCGGGTGCTGCTTGATGGCTTTCTGCAGCAGCGGCAGGGCTTCATCGCCACGCTTGAGGCTTTGCAGCAGGCGCGCGCGGAGCAGGATCGGGGCGATTTCCTTGTCGTTGGCGGGGACGCCTTCGAGCAGGGTAAGGGCTTCTTCGGTGCGACCGTCCTGTTGCAGCAGCACGGCCTTGCCGAACACCAGCTGGCTGTTGTCGGGGTGCTTGGCCAGCAGGCGGTCGAAGCTCTGCAGCAGGCCGGCGCGGGTATCGGCGTCGGTTTCCGCGGCGGAGAGTGCGAGGAAGTCGAAGTGGGTGTCGCCCTGGCCCTGGAGCACTTTCTCCATATAGGCCATGGCTTCGTCGTAGCGTCCGGCGCGGGCCAGCTGCACGGCAGCGGCGCGCTGGGCGTCGAGGTTGTCAGGGGCGCTCTTGGCCCAGATCAGCGCGGTATCCAGGGCTGCCTGGTCGGCACCCAGGTATTCGGCGATGCGGAAGGCGCGCTCGGCCACAGCAGGATCCTGCGTGGCATTGGCCTGTTGCACATAGTTGCCGAGGGCGATATCGAAGCGATTGCGCTGCCCGGCCAGTTCGGCGGCGAGCAGTGCATAGAGGGTTTCGCGGTTGAACGAGCCATAGACCTCGGGCTTGGCGGGCGCGGAGGCCTGGTTGCCTTCCTCGACCGGGGGAGTGCCGTCCGGGGACTTGTGGGTCAAGCTCTGACAGCCGCCGAGGAACAGCAAGGCGGTCAGCAACGCGAGGGATCTATTCATATAGGAAGGAGGGGGCTAACCAGCGAGTGGCCCATCATGACACAAGCCGTCAGGCTAGCACATGGGGCGGGGGCCGACCTGCGGCGGGCAAAACCTGTGCGGGCAGACAATTATCGGCAGTGGTTGTCGTCGTTCGGGTGAAGTAGGACAATTGCGCGCCCTCCCGATTCAGTTAGCGACCCTGCATGGCCTTCATTGCTCTTGGTATCAACCACAAGACCGCCTCGGTGGACGTCCGCGAACGCGTGGCCTTCACCCCCGAGCAGCTGGTGGAGGCCCTGCAGCAGCTGTGTCGCATCACGCCCAGCCGTGAGGCGGCCATCCTCTCCACCTGCAACCGCAGTGAGCTCTACCTGGAGCAGGATCACCCGAGCACCGATGAAGTACTCGCCTGGCTGGCCGGCTATCACAACCTCCGCCTGGAAGAGTTGCGCGCCTGCGCCTACGTGCACCAGGACGATGACGCTGTTCGCCACATGATGCGGGTGGCCTCCGGGTTGGATTCCATGGTCCTCGGCGAGCCCCAGATCCTCGGCCAGATGAAGTCCGCCTACGCCGTTGCGCGCGAGGCCGGCACCGTCGGCCCGTTGCTTGGCCGTCTATTCCAGGCGACCTTCAGTACTGCCAAGACAGTGCGTACCGATACCGCCATTGGCGAGAACCCGGTTTCCGTGGCCTTCGCTGCCGTCAGCCTGGCCAAGCAGATTTTCTCCGACCTGCACCGCAGCCAGGCGCTGCTGATCGGCGCGGGCGAAACCATCACCCTGGTCGCCCGCCATCTGCATGAGCAGGGCGTGAAGCGCATCGTCGTCGCCAACCGGACCCTGGAGCGCGCCAGCATCCTCGCCGAAGAGTTCGGTGCCCATGCGGTGCTGCTGGCCGACATGCCCCAGGAACTGGTCAACAGCGACATCGTCATCAGTTCCACCGCCAGCCAGCTGCCGATCCTCGGCAAGGGTGCGGTGGAGCGCGCGCTGAAGCAGCGCCGGCACAAGCCGATCTTCATGGTCGATATCGCCGTGCCGCGCGACATCGAGCCGGAAGTGGGCGAGCTGGACGATGTCTACCTCTATACCGTGGACGACCTGCACGAGGTGGTCGCGGAGAACCTCAAGAGCCGCCAGGGCGCCGCCCAGGCCGCGGAAGAGCTGGTGGGCGCCGGAGTCGAGGACTTCATGCAGCGCCTGCGCGAGCTGGCCGCAGTCGACGTGCTGCGTGCCTACCGCCAGCAGGCCGAGCGTCTGCGTGATGAGGAAGTGGCCAAGGCCCAGCGCCTGCTGCAGAACGGCACCTCGGCCGAGGAAGTGATGGCGCAACTTGCCCGCGGCCTCACCAACAAGCTGCTGCACGCCCCCAGCGTGCAGCTGAAGAAACTCTCCGCCGATGGCCGCTTCGACGCGCTGGTCGTGGCCCAGGAACTCTTCGCCCTCGACGAGGGCTCGGATAAACGTTCGCAATGAAAGCTTCCCTGCTGAACAAGCTCGACCTCCTCCAGGACCGTTACGAGGAACTCACCGCCCTGCTCGGCGATGCCGAAGTCATCACTGACCAGGGCAAGTTCCGTGCTTACTCCAAGGAGTTCGCCGAGGTCGAGCCGGTGATCCTCGCCTTCCGCGAGTTCCGCAAGGTTCAGGGGGACCTCGAGGGCGCCCAGGCGCTGCTCAAGGACAGCGACCCGGACCTGCGCGAGATGGCCGAAGAAGAAGTGGGCCAGGCTCGAGAGCAGTTGGTGGAACTGGAAGACCGCCTCCAGCGCATGCTGCTGCCGAAGGACCCCAATGACGGCCGCAACGTCTTCCTGGAAATTCGTGCCGGCACGGGCGGTGACGAGGCGGCGATCTTCTCCGGCGACCTGTTCCGCATGTATTCCCGTTATGCCGAGCGCCAGGGTTGGCGTGTCGAGATCCTCTCCGAGAACGAAGGGGAGCACGGCGGATACAAGGAAGTGATTGCCCGCGTCGAAGGCGAGAACGTATACGCCAAGCTCAAGTTCGAGTCCGGCGCGCATCGCGTGCAGCGGGTGCCGGAAACCGAATCCCAGGGCCGCATCCATACCTCCGCCTGCACCGTGGCCGTGTTGCCCGAGCCGGACGAGCAGGCCGCCATCGAGATCAACGCCGCCGATCTGCGTGTCGATACCTATCGCGCTTCCGGCGCCGGTGGCCAGCACGTGAACAAGACTGACTCGGCGGTGCGCATCACCCACATCCCGTCGGGCATCGTCGTCGAGTGCCAGGAAGAACGTTCCCAGCACAAGAACCGCGCCAAGGCCATGGCCTGGCTGGCGGCCAAGCTGAATGACCAGCAGGAAGCCGCAGCCCACAAGGAAATGTCCGATACCCGCCGTTTGCTGGTGGGCTCCGGCGACCGCTCCGAACGTATCCGCACCTACAACTATCCGCAGGGCCGGGTCACCGACCATCGCATCAACCTCACGCTCTATGCGCTGGACGACGTCATGGCTGGTAGCGTCGAGGCCGTGATCGAGCCGCTGCTCGCCGAATACCAGGCTGACCAGCTGGCAGCCCTGGGAGACTGACGTGACCATCATCGCCAGCCTCCTCGGCGAAGCCCGCCTGCCGGACTCGCCCACCCCGCGCCTGGACGCCGAACTGCTGCTGTCCGCCGCCCTCGGCAAGCCGCGCAGCTTCCTGCACACCTGGCCGGAGCGCGTTGTTTCCAGCGAAGTGGCCGAACGCTACGCCAGCTTCCTGGAGCGTCGCCGCACCGGTGAACCGGTCGCCTACATCCTTGGCCACCAGGGCTTCTGGAGCCTGGACCTGGAAGTGGCCCCGGATACCCTGATTCCGCGCGCGGACACCGAATTGCTGGTGGAAACCGCCCTGGCAGTACTGCCAGCGAGCCCGGCCGAGGTACTCGACCTGGGCACCGGGACTGGCGCCATCGCCCTTGCGCTGGCGTGCGAACGCCTGGGCTGGAAGGTCACCGGGGTCGATCGCATTTCCGCCGCCGTTGAGCTGGCCGAGCGCAACCGTGCGCGGCTTCGCCTGAACAACGCCCGCTTTGTCGAGAGCCACTGGTTCTCCGCCCTGGGTGAGCAACGATTCGCACTGATCGTCAGCAACCCGCCCTACATTCGCGCCCAGGACCCGCATCTGGTCCAGGGCGATGTGCGCTTCGAACCCTCCAGCGCCCTGGTGGCCGGAGCGGATGGCCTGGACGACATTCGCCGGATCATCGCCGATGCACCGCGGCACCTGCTGCCGGGTGGCTGGCTGCTGCTGGAACACGGTTACGACCAGGCTCCAGCTGTGCGCGACCTGCTTGCTCAGCAGGGCTTCCAGCAGGTGGAGAGCCGCCGCGACCTGGGCGGTCATGAACGTATTTCCTTGGGGCAATGGCCATGCTGAGTGACCAGGAACTCCTTCGCTACAGCCGGCAGATCCTCCTGCCGCAGATCGACATCGATGGTCAGCTGCGTCTGAAGCAGGGCCGTGTCCTGATCGTCGGTCTCGGCGGTCTGGGCTCGCCGGTTTCCCTCTACCTGGCCGCTGCCGGCGTGGGTGAGCTGCATCTTGCGGACTTCGACAGCGTCGACCTGACCAACCTGCAACGGCAGATCGTCCACGACAGCAACAGTGTCGGGCAGAGCAAGGTCGACTCGGCCATGGCCCGGCTTGCCGCGCTGAACCCAGAAGTCCGTCTGGTGCCGCATAGCCGCGCGCTGGACGTGGACTCCCTGGCCGCGGCAGTCGCCGCCGTCGACGTGGTCCTGGATTGCACCGACAATTTCGGTACCCGCGAAGCAGTCAACGCGGCGTGCGTGGCTGCGGGCAAGCCATTGGTGTCCGGCGCCGCCATCCGTCTCGAAGGCCAGCTTTCGGTTTTCGACCCTCGTCGCGACGACAGTCCCTGCTACCACTGCCTCTACGGCCATGGCAGCGAAGCCGAACTGACCTGCAGCGAAGCCGGCGTGGTCGGCCCGCTGGTTGGACTGGTGGGCAGCCTGCAGGCCCTGGAAGCGCTGAAGCTGATCGCCGGCTTCGGAGAACCCATGGTCGGCCGCCTGTTGTTGGTGGACGCCCTGGGTAGTCGCTTCCGGGAGCTGCGAGTGAAACGCGACCCAGCCTGCGAAGTCTGTGGAGTGCGGCATGCCTGAGGCGGCGGTTGGGGTCTTCGACTCAGGCGTCGGCGGCCTTTCCGTACTCCGGGAAATCCGCACGTTGCTGCCCCGCGAATCCCTTCTCTACGTAGCGGACAGTGGTCACGTGCCCTACGGCGAGAAAAGCGCCGACTTCATCCGCGAGCGCAGCCACCGTATTGCCGAGTTCCTGCTCGACCAGGGTGCCAAGGCGCTGGTGCTGGCCTGCAACACAGCCACTGTGGCCGCTGTGGCCGACCTGCGGGAACGTTATCCACAGCTGCCTATCGTCGGCATGGAGCCGGCAGTGAAGCCGGCTGCGGCAGCGACGCGCAGCGGCGTGGTAGGGGTGCTGGCGACCACCGGCACGCTGAAGAGCGCCAAGTTCGCGGCATTGCTGGATCGGTTCGCGGGCGATGTGCGCGTCATTACCCAGCCCTGTCCGGGACTGGTCGAGCGCATCGAGGCTGGCGACTTGAAGGGGCCGGAAACGCGCGCCCTTCTGAAGGCCTACGTCGAGCCGCTGCTGGCCGAGGGTAGCGATACCTTGATCCTCGGTTGTACTCACTACCCCTTCCTGCGCCCCTTGCTGCGCGAGATGGTGCCGGACTCGGTCAGCCTGATCGATACCGGCGCGGCGGTCGCCCGGCAGTTGCAGCGGCTGCTCGAGGCACGTGGCCTGTTGGCCGAAGGTGAGGCCGAAAATTGCCGTTTCTGGTCCAGCGGCGATCCATCGGCGATGCAGGAAATCCTGCCGATACTCTGGGGCGAATCCGTCCATGTGGACAAGTTTCCGGATTGATACAAAAGTCCGTTAGATGTCTTTCCCCGATTAAAAAGCTATCTATAATCGCGGTCAGATATTACGAATTTTCTGCCTGCACTTCAGAAAAAGGATTGGTTTCATGAAGAAGCTTTTCTGCTGGGCCGCCGCTGCAACCATTTCCCTCGGCCAAGTCGTATCCGCCCAGGCTGCGGACGTTTCCCTGGACATCGGCCAGACTGGCGAATCCACCATGGTGTATCGCCTGGGGACCCAGTTCGACTTCTCCAGCAGTTGGTTTCAGACCAATGTAGGGCGTCTGACCGGTTACTGGGATGCCGCCTACACCTACTGGGAAGGTGATGAGACCTCCAGCAACAACAGCCTGTCCTTCACTCCGGTGTTCGTTTACGAGTTCGCTGGTGAAACCGTGAAGCCTTACATCGAGGCCGGTATCGGCGCGGCCGTGTTCTCCGATACCGACCTGGAAGACAACGACTTGGGTTCCTCCTTCCAGTTCGAAGACCGCATCGGCTTGGGCCTGCGCTTCGCCAACCAGGAAGTCGGCGTGCGCGCCATGCACTACTCCAACGCTGGCATCAAGCAGCCGAACGATGGCGTGGAGACCTACACCCTGCACTATCGCCTGTCCTTCTGAGGCGATACCGGCAGTACGGAAAACCGGGCCAAGCGCCCGGTTTTTTATTGGCCGCGACTCTTCAAACGGTGCGTTCCGAAAGGTTCCGGAATGCCGCCAGTGCCCGATCGCGGCTGGCATCGAGGTCCACCAGTGGCAAGGGATACCCCGTCACGCCGTACAAGCCACCCAGCCCGGCCGGGTTGTGGATATCGCGCCTGTCCAGATGGGCGAGTTCCGGTAACCACTGACGCAGGAAGCGGCCGTCCGGGTCGAACTTCTGCGACTGGTTGATGGGGTTGAAAATGCGGAAGTAGGGCGCCGCGTCGGTGCCGGTCGAGGCGCTCCACTGCCATCCGCCGTTGTTCGCCGCGAGGTCGCCGTCGATCAGGTGGCGCATGAACCAGCGCTCGCCTTCGCGCCAGTCGATCAGCAGGTTCTTGGTGAGGAACATGGCCACCACCATGCGCAGGCGGTTGTGCATCCAGCCGGTGGCGAGCAACTGGCGCATCGCCGCGTCGACGATGGGAATCCCGGTGCGGCCCTGCTGCCAGGCTTCCAGTTCCTCCGGCGCTCGGCGCCAGTGCAGTGCTTCGGTTTCCTTGCGGAAAGGCCGGTGGCGGGAAACCCGTGGAAAGGCCACCAGGATGTGCTTGTAGAACTCGCGCCAGAGCAGCTCGTTGATCCAGCAGACGGCGCCGGGGTTGCCACTGTCGAACTCCCCGATGTTATTGCGCAGTGCCGCGTGCAGGCACTGGCGAGGCGAGAGCACACCGGCGGCGAGGTAAGGCGATATCTGGCTGGTACCGGCTGCCGCGGGGAAGTCACGGCGTTCCTCGTAGCACCAGAGCTCTTCCAGTGCGAAGGCATCCAGACGTTCGCGTGCGGCTTCTTCGCCAGCCGGCCAGAGCTGGCGCAGGCTTTCCGGAGGTACCGGGAAACCCTCCACCGAAGCCGGGAGCGTATCGCTGGGGATATCCAGCTCCTCTTGGGCAACAGGTGGCGGCAGGCAACTCGGTAGCGCGGTGTGCAGGCGCTGGTAGCAGACCTTGCGGAACTGGCTGAAGACCTGGAAGCAGGTGCCGGATTGGGTCAGCACGCTGCCGGGGCGGAACAGCAGCTGGTCGAGATGGCTGTGCAGGACGATATTGTCTGCCGCCAACAGATCGGCCACCTGGCGGTCGCGCCGGGCCTCGTTGATGCCGTATTCCTCGTTGACCTGCACCGAGCCGATGTCGAACTCGTGGCAGACCTCGCGCAGCACTTGCGGCGCTTCAGCCCAGGTGTCGGTATGGCGGATCAGCAGCGGCACGTTCAGGTGGTCCAGCGCCCAGGCCAGCTCAGCCAGGTTGCGCAGCCAGAAATCCACCTTGGCAGGGGCGTCGTCGTGGGCTCGCCACTGACCCGGACTGATGAGGTACAGCGCCAGTGTGGGGCCCGAGGTGAGGGCGGTTTGCAGGGCTGTGTTGTCTTGCACGCGCAGGTCGGTGCGGAACCAGATGAGCTGGCGCATGGCGCATTCCTTTATCGGTTGTGAAGCAGGCCGAGGGCTGAGAGGGCCTGCAAGGCATCGAGCGGGCTTTCGGCCAGGATGACGCCGGGAGTGGGGTCCGCCTGGTGAATGGCCGCTGCGGGGCCTGCCAGCAGGCACGGACAGGGATGGCCGTTGAGGAGTCTGGGCAGTTGCCCGAGGCTGAGCGGCTGGCTGGAATAGAGCAACAGCGCGCAGGGCTGGATACGCGCCACGGCCAGGGTCAGTTCGGCAGCTGGAACCGGACAGTCGAAGACGACGACTGCGCAATCGACGCTGCTGGCGAGCCAGGCCGTGAGCCAGAGTCCGGGCTCCATTGGCAGCTCCGACACATTGATCATCAGGACCGGCGCCCCGTTGTACTGGCGGTTGTTGTGGTAGAGCCTCGCGCCCAATTTGGTACGCAGCCAGGTGTGCAGGAACACACGCTCCACCTCGCCGCCGAACTGGCCGCGCCAACGTTGATCCAGTTCTTCCAGCAGGGGCTGCAACAACTGGCGGTAGAGGGTCTGTGGCGGGTAGAGCGCCACGGCGGCGTTGAAGCATTCGTCCAGTGGGCGTTCGGCGAGGTTGCCGATGGCTTCGAGCAGATGCTGGCGCTGCTGGTCCCAGGGTGAGTCCGGCGTAGGCTCTGCAAGGGGCATTGCCGGTTGTTCCTTGAGCAGCCCCTTGACCTGGCCGACGGCGACGCCTCGGTCCAGCCAGGTGAGGATCAGGCGAATGCGCGCTACATCCTCTGCCGTGTAAAGACGATGGCCCTTGCGGGTGCGCAGCGGCACGACCAGCCCGTAGCGGCGTTCCCATGCGCGCAGGGTTACCGGGATCACGCCGGTCTGGCGTGCCACTTCGCGTATGGGCAGCAGCCCCTGAGACAGCGCAGCCTGGTAGTCGATTTCCATGGAGGTTTCGCTTGGGCGGTCCATGGCTAGACGGCGTTGCGCAGGCTGAGTTCTTCCGGATGCGGCTGCAGATAGGCCTGCTGGGCGATGTAGCGATCCGGGTGGCTGTTGAAGTGATGCTTGAGCAGGGTGATGGGCACAACCAGCGGGATGACGCCGCTGCGGTACTGCTCGATCAGGCGCTGGAGCTCGGCCTTTTCCATGGGGTTGAGGTGGGGTTTGAGATAACCACTGAGGTGCTGTAGCACGTTGCTGTGGGTGCCACGCGTGGCGCATTTGCCAAGGGCCGTCATGAGCGCGGAGAAATAGCGCGGCCCGATCTCCGTTGCCAGGTGCGCGCCGATGTCGCCGAGCACTCGGCCAAGGACTTTGTACTGCACTGGGTCGTGGGCCATCAGCTGGTACTTGTAGCGGGAGTGGAACGCGATGATCGCCTTGTGCGTCAGTCCCTCGCGGCACAGTGCTTGCCACTGCGCGTAGGCGTACACGCGGGTGAAGAAGTTTTCCCGCAGCACAGGGTCGTTGAGGCGACCTTCTTCCTCCACCGGCAGATCCGGACGCAGGGCGCAGAAGGCGCTTGCGAAGATACCTCGGCCGCCGCCTTCGATAGCCTGGCCACTGACCTGATGGACCCTGACCCGCGCCAGCCCGCAGGAAGGTGACTTCTGCATGAAGATGTAGCCACTGATGTCGCCGAGCTGCTCGGCCATGACCTTGCCGAACTCGGCCAGCGCTTCGGTGTGATCGTGCTGCGGCTGGCGCGTGCCGACCGCGCGCGGTGCCTTGGGGTCGCCAATCAGTCGTATGGGCGCGCGGGGTATGCCGAGACCGATGGCCACTTCCGGGCACAGGGGAACGAAGTCGAAGTACGCCGCCAGACTGTGACTGCACAGCCGTGACGCCTTGTGCCCACCATTGAAGCGCACGGGTTCACCAAGCAGGCAGGCGCTGATACCCAGTTTGGGACGCTGTGTCAGATCGAAATGCATGGCCATGGGTGTTACCTGGACATGAGTTGTACAAGGCGTGAATCTTGTACAGATTTTCTGAAATCATAGAGCCTTACTTGTACAAGTCAAATGCCTTGTACAAGTTATGGTTGAGGGGAATCAGTGACAGCCGAGCAATCAGGACGTCACGGTCATCAATGACGGGAGGGGCTGACGAGGATGTGTTTTCCGTGTCTGGACGGCCGCAGGGCCGTCCATTTCGAGAGCAGGAACTTGCGCAGGTCGGGTCGCAGTCCGATTACAGGTGCTCGAGCAGACGCCGGGCGGCTTCCTGGCCACTGAGCCAGGCACCTTCCACGCGGCCGGACAGGCACCAGTCGCCACAGGCGTAAAGACCCAGATCGGCATCGGCGAGTGCGCCCCACTGGTGCGCCTGGCTCGGCCGTGCGTAGAGCCAGCGGTGCGCCAGGCTGAAGTTCGGCGCTGGAACGGCGCAGCCGATCATCTCGGCGAAGGCACCGTGCAAGTGTTCGATCACTGCGTCCTTGGGCATGTCCAGGTGTTGCTTGCTCCAGTTGCTGGTGGCGTGCAGCACCCAGGTGTCCAGGCTGGTTTCGCGGCCGGGCTTGGAGCGATTGCGAGCGAGCCAGTCCAGCGGGCTGTCTTGCAGGAAGCAACCTTCGACGCGGGTATCCAGCGGTTCGCTGAAGCCCAGCGCAACGGCCCAGGTCGGCTCCATGGCGACGCTCGCGGCGGCACCGGCGAGCTTGGGTGCGGCGGCCAGAAGGGTAGCGGCGTGGGGCGCTGGGGTCGCGACTATCACATGACTGAACGGACCGTGACTCAGGCCTTCGGCATCCTGCAGGCCCCAGTGGCGTTCGCCACGGAAGACCTCGGTGATGCGGCAGGCAAAATTCACCGGCAGGGCACCGAGCAGGGCGCGGGTGATGGCGCTCATGCGTGGTGTGCCAACCCAGCGGATCTGCTCGTCGGGGGAGGGCAGCAGCTGGCCTTCGCTGAAGTGGTAAAGACTGGGCGACCATTCTGCGACCCAGCCGCGATCGCGCCATTGCTGCACCACCTCGGCGAAACGACGGTCGCGGGCGGTGAAATACTGAGCGCCAAGGTCCACGGAGCCGGCGTCGCTGCGCTTGCTGGCCATGCGTCCGCCGCTGCCGCGGCTCTTCTCGAAGAGCTCCACGTTCTGCCCAGCCGCATGCAGCGCCTGGGCGGCGGAGAGGCCGGCTATGCCGGTACCGATGATGGCGATAGGTGCACTCATGGTCTACCTCGTTACCTATGGCTACAGGCTACGCTTTAGACAACACCTGTACAAATTTCAAGCTTTGTACAGGTCGATCGGTTCCAATCGCTGACTTCTACATTTCTGACGATACGTGGCCCGAACCGGGGCACGTTGATACGTCATAAACCAGACTAGGGCGATATCCGCAGTTAGCGCCATGCGAGGAGGATGCCATGCACATATTGCTGACCGGCGGTACTGGTCTGATCGGCCGTGCGCTCTGCCAGCGTTGGCTCGCGGAAGGCCATCAGCTCACGGTGCTGAGTCGGCGGCCGCAGAGCGTCGCCAGCCTGTGTGGCCGCACGGTGCGCGGCATCAGTCAGTTTCCCGACTACGGCGACGAGCCCCTGGATGCCATCGTCAATCTGGCGGGCGAACCCATTGCCGACCGGCCGTGGAGCAATAAGCGCAAGGCACAGCTTTGGGGCAGCCGCATCACCCTCACCGAGCAGATGCTGGAGTGGCTGGAGAAGCGCGGCCAGATGCCGCAGGTCCTGCTCAATGGCTCCGCGGTTGGCTGGTACGGCGATGGGGGCGAGCGGGAACTGACTGAGGATTCACCTCCGGTGACCGATGATTTCGCCAGCCAGCTGTGCGTGGCCTGGGAAGAGACCGCGCAACGTGCAGAGGCGTTCGGTATCCGTGTGGTGCTGGTGCGCACCGGTCTGGTGCTGGCGCGTGACGGCGGGTTCCTCAAACGCCTGGTGCCGCCCTTTCGCCTGGGGCTGGGCGGCCCCTTGGGCAATGGTCGGCAATGGATGCCGTGGGTGCACCTCGACGACCAAATTGCCCTGATGGATTTTCTCTTGAAGCGGAGCGACGCGCGCGGTCCTTATAATGCGTGCTCGCCGCAGTCCGTGCGCAACCGCGACTTCGCCCAAAGCCTGGGGCGCGCATTGGGGCGGCCAGCCTTCATGCCGGCGCCGGCCTTCGTCCTGCGCCTGGTGCTGGGCGAACTGGCCGGTCTGTTGCTCGGCGGCCAGCGTGCGGTACCGGCCCGATTGCGGGCGGCGGGTTTCACCTTTGCATTCACTGATCTGGACATGGCGCTCGGCGACCTGCTGAAGCCTAAGGATGTTTGATGACTGATCACGCGCTGCTGCTGGTCAACCTGGGTTCTCCGGCTTCCACCAAGGTGGAGGACGTACGGAGCTACCTCGATCAGTTCCTCATGGACCCCTATGTAGTCGACCTGCCCTGGCCGCTGCGGCGCCTGCTGGTTTCGCTGATCCTGATCAAGCGTCCGGCGCAGTCGGCTCATGCGTATTCGTCCATCTGGTGGCCAGACGGCTCGCCGCTGATCGTCCTCAGTCGCGAATTGCAGGACGCCATCGTTCCCCACTGGCGGCATGGCCCAGTGGAACTGGCGATGCGCTATGGCGAACCTTCCATAGAAAGCGCCCTGCGCAAGTTGGCAGCACAGGGCGTCAAGCGTGTGACCCTGGCACCGCTCTATCCGCAGTTCGCCGATAGCACCACCACGACCGCCATCGAGGAAGCCCGCCGGGTGATCCGTGAGCAGGGCCTCAAGCTGGACGTTGCGGTGTTGCCACCCTTCTTCGCCCAGCCGGATTACCTGGATGCCCTGGTGGCCAGCGCCAAGCCTTACCTGGAGCAGGACTTCGACCACCTGCTGCTGAGCTTCCATGGTTTGCCCGAGCGGCATATCCGTAAGCTGGTCAAGGGTATCGACCCGCAGCATGACCTGAGCGCCACCGACAGCCGTGGCGTCAGCGACGAGGTCCTGGCCGTCTGCTATCGCAGCCAGTGCCAGCGCACGGCGGAAGCCTTCGCTGAGCGTGCCGGACTTGCGCCCGGCAAGTGGTCGGTGTCCTTCCAGTCGCGCCTGGGCAAGGACAAGTGGATCGAGCCTTACACCGAAGCGCGACTCGATGAACTGGCGAAGCAGGGCGTAAAGAAGCTGCTGGTGATGTGCCCGGCGTTCGTTGCCGACTGCATCGAGACGCTGGAAGAAATCGGCCAGCGGGGCAGCGAGCAGTTCCAGGAAGCGGGAGGCCAGGAACTGGTGCTGGTGCCGTGCATGAACAGCCATCCGCAATGGGTTTCGGCCCTGGCGAAACTGTGCGAAACCGCAGTGCGGCCTCTCTGACTCCATCAACGTAGGCGTGAGCCGGTGCTCCATCGCGAGCAGTGCTCGCTCCTACGATCTCCTCCTGGGGTAGCCATCAGCCGAAGGGCACGGATCGCATTCAGCCTGCCTATATGACGACCGTTCTCGTATTCAGGCCGCCCATGGCCACCTAAGCTGGGCTCTTCTTCAACCGTCGTGCGCCGCACCGGCGGCGCCGAGGAGAGCCCATGCAGAACAAGAACAATGGCTATCCCTCGGGCCTGAGAGCCTGGACCACCGTCGCCATCCTGATGGTGGCCTACGTGCTGTCCTTCATCGATCGGCAGATTCTCAACCTGTTGGTGGAGCCCATCCGCCGTGACCTGGTCATCAGCGACACGCAGATGAGCCTGCTGATGGGCCTCTCCTTCGCGCTCTTCTATACCGTCTGCGGGATTCCCCTGGGGCGTCTGGCCGACAGCCGCAGCCGGCGTGGGTTGATCGCCGTCGGCGTGCTGTTCTGGAGCGCCGCCACTGCCGCGTGTGGCATGGCCAAGCTCTACTGGCAATTCCTGCTCTGCCGCATCGGCGTAGGCGTGGGCGAGGCGGCCCTGTCGCCGGCGGCCTATTCGCTGATCGCGGACAGTTTCCCCAAGGAGCGGCGAGCAACCGCCATCAGCGTCTACTCCATGGGCGTCTATCTCGGCTCCGGGTTGGCCTTCCTGCTGGGTGGGCTGGTGATCAAGTTCGCTTCGGCCCAGGGCGAGGTGCACTTGCCGGTGCTGGGCGAGGTCCGCCCATGGCAACTGATCTTCCTGATCCTTGGCGCCGCCGGCGTGCTCTTCACCCTGCTGATGCTGGCGGTGCGCGAACCGCAGCGGCGTGGCATCGGTGCTGGCGTGGTGGTGCCCCTTTCGGAGGTTGGTCGTTACCTGCGCAGCAATCGGCGCACCGTCATCTGTCACAACTTCGGCTTCGCCGGCCTGGCTTTTGCCGGCTACGGCAGTGCAGCGTGGATTCCCACCTTCTACATCCGTACCCATGGCTGGGACGCCGGCCAGGTTGGTGTGATCTACGGCAGCCTGGTGGCCGTGTTCGGTTGCCTGGGGATCGTCTTCGGTGGGCGCCTGGCGGACTGGATGGCCAAGCACGGTCGCGCGGATGCCAACATGCGCGTCGGCCTGTTCGCCGCCCTCGGCGCCCTGCCGCTGGTGGTGCTGTTTCCCCTGCTGGATGACGCGTTCTGGGTGACTGTGCTGATGGCGCCTACCGTGTTCTGCCTGAGCATGCCCTTCGGCGTGGCGCCGGCCGCCATCCAGGAAATCATGCCCAACGCCATGCGCGGCCAGGCTTCGGCCATCTACCTGTTCGTGATCACCCTGATCGGCCTCGGCTTCGGTCCCACCGCAGTAGCCTTGGTGACCGACTACGTGTTCGCCGACGACAAGGCCCTGCGTTACTCGCTGCTGATCGTTACCACCATCGCGGTGGCGAGTTCGGTGGTGTTGCTGTGGGCCGGGCTCAAACCCTATCGCGAGAGCCTGCAACGACTGCAGAACTGGGGCGTGGGCGCGCACGACGACAGCATGCTCCGCGAGGCACAGCCTTCCACGTAGGTTGCGGTTGAGTGCAACGAAGCCCAACGCGGTGTGTCGGATTGTTGGGCTTCGCGTAGCTCAGCCACAACCTACAGTTCCCCCGCCGCTAAACGCAGCCTCAGCATGCTCCGCGAGGCACAGCCTTCCACGTAGGTTGCGGTTGAGTGCGAAGCCCAACACGGTGTTTCGGATTGTTGGGCTTCGCGTAGCTCAGCCACAACCTACAGTTCCCCCGCCGCTAAACGCAGCCTCAGCATGCTCCGCGAGGCACAGCCTTCCACGTAGGTTGCGGTTGAGTGCAACGAAGCCCAACGCGGTGTTTCGGATTGTTGGGCTTCGCGTAGCTCAGCCACAACCTACAGTGCGGCGTTACCCAACCGGTCAAAGAAAAGCCCCGCTATTGCGGGGCTCTTTTTTGGATCGGCCTCAGATATGTGGCGCGTCGTCCGCAGCTTGATGCTTCCAGGTCTGGTGCCCCGGCAGGATCAGGTTGAGGGCGATGGCGACGATGGCGCAGAGGGCAATACCTTTCAGGCCGAAGTCGTCCTGGCCGGTACCGGTGCCCACCAACATGCCGCCGATGCCGAATACCAGGGTGACCGAGACGATCACCAGGTTGCGCGCCTCGGCCAGGTCCACCTGGTGGCGGATCATGGTGTTCAGGCCAACCGCCGCGATGGAGCCGAACAGCAGGCAGAGGATGCCGCCCATGACCGGTACCGGGATGCTCTGCAGGATGGCGCCGAACTTGCCGATGAAGGCCAGGCCGACGGCGAAGACCGCTGCCCAGGTCATGATCTTCGGGTTGTAGTTCTTGGTCAGCATCACCGCGCCGGTCACTTCGGCATAGGTGGTATTCGGCGGGCCGCCGAACAGGCCGGCGGCCGAAGTGGCCAGGCCGTCGCCGAGCAGGGTGCGGTGCAGGCCGGGCGTCTTCAGGTAATTGCGGCCGGTCACGCTGCCCACGGCGATCACGCCGCCGATGTGCTCGATGGCGGGAGCCAGTGCCACCGGAACGATGAACAGGATGGCCTGCAGGTTGAACTCGGGGGCGGTGAAGTTCGGCAGTTCCAGCCAAGGGGCGGCGGCGATCTTCGCGGTGTCCACCACGCCGAACCAGAAGGACAGGGCGAAGCCGACGATCACGCCGGAAATGATCGGCACCAGGCGGAAGATGCCCTTGCCGAATACCGCGACGATCAGGGTGGTGAGCAGCGCCGGCATGGAAATCCACATGGCGGTGGCGTACGGGATCAGTTCGGCGCCGTCACCGCCCTTGCCCATGGCCATGTTGGCGGCGATGGGGGCCATGGCCAGGCCGATGGAGATCACCACCGGGCCGATCACAACCGGCGGCAGCAGACGGTCGATGAAACCGGTGCCTTTGATCTTCACCGCGAGGCCGAGGAAGGTGTAGACGAAGCCCGCCGCCACCACGCCGCCCATGGTCGCGGCCAGGCCGAACTGGCCCTTGGCGAGGATGATGGGGGTGATGAAGGCGAAGCTGGAGGCCAGGAAGACCGGAACCTGACGCCCGGTAACCAGCTGGAACAGCAGGGTACCGAGACCGGCGGTGAAGAGCGCTACGTTCGGGTCCAGTCCGGTGATCAGCGGCATCAGTACCAGGGCGCCGAAGGCCACGAAAAGCATCTGGGCGCCGGAAATGACCTGGCGCCAGAGCGGGTCCTTGAATTCGTCGCTCATCGATCAGTTTTCCTTCTGCTTGGTGCCGAAGATCTTGTCGCCCGCATCCCCGAGGCCGGGGATGATGTAGCCGTGATCGTTGAGTTTCTGATCGATGGAGGCGGTGAAGATCATCACGTCCGGGTGGGCATCGTTGACCACCTTGATGCCTTCCGGCGCGGCGACCAGCACCATCGCGCGGATTTCCTTGCAGCCGGCGCGCTTGAGCAGGTCGATGGTGGCGACCATGGAACCGCCGGTGGCCAGCATCGGATCGATGATCAGCGCCAGGCGCTCGTCGATCTCCGGCGCCAGTTTTTCCAGGTAGGTGTGGGCTTCCAGGGTTTCTTCGTTGCGGGCCACGCCCACGGCGCTGACCTTGGCGCCCGGAATCAGGCTGAGGACGCCGTCGAGCATACCGATGCCAGCGCGCAAGATGGGCACGACGGTGATTTTCTTGCCGGCGATCTTCTCCACCTGCACGGTGCCGGCCCAGCCCTGGATTTCGTAGTTTTCCAGGGGCAGGTCGTTGGTCGCTTCGTAAGTCAGCAGGGCGCCGACTTCCTGTGCCAGTTCGCGGAAGTTCTTGGTGCTGATGTCGGCGCGGCGCATCAGGCCGAGCTTGTGGCGGATCAGCGGATGGCGGATCTCACGGATGGGCATGGGAAGGTTCTCCGGCGGGCTGGCAAAAAAATTGCGTTAGCTTAATCCATTGATCACGGGCTGTGCTGCACTGACTGGTGGGTCCAGGCCCCGGATGTCGCGGCGAAGCAAGGAACTGTCACACGCGGCAGCAGCCTGCTGCAGTATGGTCGACACTCGTCTATCGGGACTTGCTCCGAGGCAGGCGGATGAGTACCTTTGCCGACTTTTATCTTGACGCCCCGTTCAAGTTTTCACCGGGAACCTTGCCTGTTCCCCGCAGAACCCAGAGGAATTGCCATGTCCGCCGATCTCGCACACATCCGCCAGGTAAGGGCCGAAGCCGATTGCCTGTACACCGACGCCCAGGTCGAGGGCGCCATCTCTCAGGTCGCCGAAGCCATCAATGGCGAACTGGCCGAGCGCAACCCGGTGGTTTTCTGCGTCATGAACGGCGGCCTGATCTTCGCCGGCAAGCTGCTGCCCAAGCTGGACTTCCCGCTGGAGCTGTCCTACCTGCACGCCACCCGCTACCGCAATGAAACCAGCGGCGGCGAGCTGTTCTGGAAAGCCAAGCCGGAAATCTCCTTCATCGATCGCGATGTGCTGATCATCGACGACATCCTCGACGAGGGGCACACGCTGGCGGCCATCATCGATTTCTGCAAACACGCCGGGGCTGCCAACGTGCACACTGCCGTGCTGATCGACAAGACCCACGACCGCAAGGCCCGTCCGGACCTGAAGGCCGACTACGTGGGCCTGCCCTGCGAAGACCGCTACATCTTCGGCTACGGCATGGACTACAAGGGCTACTGGCGCAACGCCGCCGGCATCTTCGCGGTCAAGGGACTCTGAGCCATGAGTTCGCCGCGCTTCCTTGATCAGGCCCTGTTCACCGAGTTGGCCGAGAAGGCCGCGGCAAGCCCGCGCAAGCGCCAGCATCACAACTTCCACGCCATGGAAGAACCCTGCCACCGCCTGGCGGTGGGGTTGCAGCCAGAGACCTATATTCCGCCGCACCGTCACCTGTCTCCGGACAAGGCAGAGGGCCTGCTGGTGCTCAAAGGACGTCTCGGCCTGCTGATCTTCGATGAGGACGGCCAAGTGACTGATAAGCGAGAGCTGGTAGCGGGCGGTGATTGCGTCGGTGTCGACCTGCCGCCAGGCGTCTTCCATGCGCTGGTGGTGCTGGAGCCGGATAGCCTGCTGTTCGAATGCAAGGCCGGTCCGTACCGCCCGGTAGGCGAGGGTGAGCAACCGACCTGGGCGCCCCGCGAGGGCGAGCCAGGCGTAGCTGATTACCTGGCCTGGATGCGCTCGCTGTTCGCCTGATCCCCGACAGGCTCCAGCCAGCGCAACGCTTTGCTGCGAGCCTGTTCCAGCGTACTCACGTAGGCCAGTTTTCCCGTCTCCCGATGCACGCCTGCACGGCGTAGTTTCAACCGCACTCGGGGAGAGGTGCCGACCAGCACCAATCCGATCCCCTGGCGACCGTAGTCGTGCAGCAGGTTTTCCAGGGCCGCCAGCGCGGTCATGTCCAGCATTGGCACCGCCGACATTTCGACGATCACCACCTTCACCTCGGGATTGAAACGGCGCAGCACACTCAGCGCTTTTTCTGCAGCGCCGAAGAACAGTGGTCCACGAATGGCGTAGACCAGCACCTGTTCGGGCAGATCACGCAGGGCCTCGTGAAAGTGGCGGGGCAGGGGCGCGGTGTCGGTAAGGTCGCTCATGCGCTTGATGAACAGGCCGGCGGCCAGCAGCAGGCCGACGCCGACTGCCAACACCATGTCGAAAAGGACGGTCAGCACCAGGCAGGTGAGCAGGACCAGCACGTCGTTGCGCGGGGCTATTCGCAGGGTGTGCACCACGTGCCGCGCTTCGCTCATGTTCCACGCCACCATCAACAGCAGTGCCGCCAGCGCCGCCATGGGCAGGTAGCTGAACAACGGCGCGAGCAGCAGCATCGCCAGCAGCACAACGCCGGTATGGATGATGGCTGCGATGGGCGAACGGGCACCGGCGCGCACGTTGGCCGCGCTGCGGGCGATTGCCGCGGTGGCGGTGATGCCGCCGAACAGCGGTGCGACCAGGTTACCCAGGCCCTGGCCGAGCAGTTCTGCATTGGGATCGTGGCGTGTACCCGCCATGCCATCCGCCACCACCGCGCAAAGCAGCGACTCGATGGCGCCGAGCATGGCGATGGCGAAGGCCGGGGCCAGCAACTGGCGGATCAGTTCGAACGACAGGCCCAGGGGCTGACCATCCGGGCCGGGCAGTAGCCAGGGCCAGGCGAAGGTTGGCAGGAAGGGCGGAATGCCGGGATGGCTGATGCCGTCCACGACATAGCTGAAGCGCTCGCCGAGGGTCGCAACGGGAATGCCCAGGGCTTCCAGCAGCAATCCGAGCAAGGCGCCCAGCGCCAATGCCACGAGATGGCCCGGGACCTTGGCTACCAGGCGCGGCCAGATCACCAGCACAGCGAAACAGGCGACGGCCACCAGGGCATCGCCCAGGTGCGCGGTCGGTAGGGCTCCGGCCAGCAGGTGCAGCTGGTCCACGTAGTTCTGCGGCGTCCCGGCCAACTGCAGGCCGAGCAGGTCCTTGATCTGCAGGGTGGCGATGACGATGCCGATGCCCGCAGTGAATCCCAGCGTCACCGGGTAGGGGATGAACTGGATCAGCCGGCCAAGACGTGCCAGCCCCATGGCGATGAGAATCAGCCCGGCCATCAGCGTGCAGAGCAGCAGGCCGCCGAGGCCGAATTGTTGCGTGATGGGCAGCAGGATCACCACGAAGGCGGCGGTAGGCCCGGAAATATTGAAGCGCGAGCCGCCAGTGAGGGCGATCAGCGGCGCCGCCAGCAGCACTGTGTAGAGGCCATGTTGCGGTGCCACGCCGACTGCGATGGCCAGCGCCATGGCCAGAGGGATGGCGATGATGCCGACGGTGACGCCGGCAGACAGGTCGCCACGCAGGTCGGCCAGGGAGTAACCCTCGCGCAAAGTCTGGCGCAAGGCCGCGAACAGGGGAGGGAGGTATCGGGACATGGTCGCTCCTGAGGCAGAGGTCCCGAGTATAGGAGGCTGGCTCCGAGAGGTAAGTCGGCAAGGGTCGAATGCCGCTGTCGGAAAGCCCCGTGCTAGAGTGTTCGCCCGCTGAATCCGGAGTCTTCGATGTTGCTTCCCTCGCGTTTCGGGGCCTGCCTGGCCTTTCTCCTGAGCCTGCCGCTGGCCGCCGCCGAAAATGCTCCCATGCATGCCCAGTTCCTGCCCCCGGACGACCTCTCGCTGCGTCAGGAGCAGCCCGATCAGCAGCAACTGATCCAGATCACCGAGTATTCGGTTGTGCTGGGCAGCCAGCGGCAGTCCAACCAGCAGCCGATTCCCATCACCTCGCCCGCCGTGCTGCGCCTCAAGGGCAAGCCGCTCAGCAAGGGCGCCGACGTGCGACAGGTGGTGATCCAGTTCGATGTCGAGGGCAAGAGCCTGAAGAAGCCCGGCTACGACCCGCAGACCCGCCTCCTCAGCCTGAACTACCCGATGACGCAGTATGCGGCGGTGCTCGATCTGTTGCGCAACGGGCCGGTGTACTGCCAGTTCCTCAGTTACCCCAACGGTCATGTCTGGGCCGATCTGCACAGCGGAGCGGTACGCCTGCGTTGAGCGCGCAGGCCCGGCGGGGGTAAACTGCCCGCCCCGTGATACCCGGCCGAGAGATGTGAGCGATGCGTAAAGACAAGAAGCAGGTGATTGGCGAAGAAATCTCCGAAGACTCGATCAAGCTGTTCCTCGCGGTCGAGCCGGCCGACTCCACTCCGCCTTCGCTGCACAAGCTGATCAAGGCCTACCGTGGCCTGCGTATCGACGACTTCGAGCGCTTCGTCGGCTTTTTCGTCGAGGCCGGTTACGACCTCGGTGCCAAGGATGAAAAGGGCAATGACTTCATTGCGCTGATCCAGGACCAGCGTCAGGCCGAGCCTTACATCGAAGTGATCAAGGCCGCTCGCGGCTGATCCCTTTGCGCTGTTGAAGAGCCCGCCATTGAGCGGGCTTTTTCATGGGCGCGGGTTCAATCCAAAGGGGCGAGCGCAGGTTCGCGAGCAGAGCTCGCTCCTACAAAAAGCGCTTCTGCAGACATAAAAAAACCGCCCCGAAGGGCGGTTCTTCTTTCAGCGTGCTGCCGGGACTCAGGCGATGCTCTGGGTCGCGGTGTCGACGCTGGTCAGGCCAAGCGCGGCATCGGAGCGGGCGCTGACTTCGCGGTACAGGGCTGCATCGCTTTCCAGGGCCTTTTCGCGAGCCGGGAAGATTTCCTTCAGCTTGGCCGTCCATTGCTCGGAACGCGCCTGCTCAGCGAAGCAGCGCTCGATCAGGTTGAGCATGATGGAAACGGTCACCGAAGCGCCCGGAGATGCACCCAGCAGGGCCGCGATGCTGCCGTCTTCGGCCGAGACCAGCTCGGTACCGAATTGCAGGACACCGCCTTTGCCTGCGTCCTTCTTGATGATCTGCACGCGCTGGCCGGCCACTTCCAGGCGCCAGTCCGCCGGGTTCAGGTCCGGATAGAACTTGCGCAGGGCATCCAGGCGCTGATCCTGGGACTGCATCACTTCCTTGATCAGGTAGCGAGTCAGGTCCATGTTGTCGCGGGCCACCGAGAGCATCGGCAGGAGGTTGCTCGGACGGACCGAAAGCGGCAGGTCCATGAAGGAACCGTGCTTGAGGAACTTGGTGGTGAAGCCGGCGTAAGGTCCGAACAGCAGGGATTTCTTGCCGTCGACCACGCGGGTGTCCAGGTGCGGCACGGACATCGGCGGGGCGCCGACTTCGGCCTGGCTGTAGACCTTGGCCTGGTGCTGCTTGACCACTTCGGGGTTGTCGCAGCGCAGCCACTGGCCGCTGACCGGGAAGCCGCCGAAGCCCTTGCCTTCCGGAATGCCGGAGAGCTGCAGCAGTGGCAGGGCGCCACCGCCGGCACCAAGGAACACGAAGCGCGCGGACACTTCACGAGTGGCGCCGGTCTCGGTGTTCTTGACGCTGACTTTCCAGCCCTTGTCGGTGCGGCTGAGGTTGGTGACCTTCTGGAAGTAGCTGACGCGGGTGTCCTGCAGGCTGGAGAGGTACTGCAGCAGCTGGTTGGTGACAGCGCCGAAGTTGACGTCAGTACCATTCATGGCGCGGGTCGCAGCGATTTTCTCGGACGCATCGCGTCCTTTCATCATCAGCGGCGTCCATTTGGCCATGGTGGCACGGTCTTCGGTGTACTCCATCCCGCTGAAGGCGTGGTGCTGGCGGAGCAGCTCGAAACGCTTCTTGAGGAAGGCCGTGTCCTTTTCACCGCGCACGAAGGAAAGGTGCGGAACGGCGTTGATGAAAGTCTTGGGCGAGCCGAACGCGCTCTTGCCGCTCATGTAGGCCCAGAACTGCTTGGACACCTCGAACTGGGCGTTGATGTTGGCGGCCTTCTTGATGTCGATGGAGCCATCAGCCGCCTGGGGCGTGTAGTTGAGCTCGCAGAGACCGGCATGACCGGTGCCTGCGTTGTTCCAGGGGTTGGAGCTTTCGATGGCTCCCGATTCCCGGAGTTCGGCAATCTCCAGCTTGATACCGGGATCGAGCTCTTTCAGCAGTACCGCCAGCGTAGCGCTCATGATGCCGGCCCCGACCAGCAACACGTCCACTGCTTCGTAATCGTTTTGCGCCATTTGCTCGCCACTCTCTCGTGAAGTAGTGAAAAACCGTCATCTCACGCTCTTTTGGAGACGTGAACCTCAAAAGGATCGGCTACCCCCAGGCAGGCCGCTTCCGTCTGCATACGTGTTGCTACGCATGCGTCCCTGCAAAAAAGCGTTTGCAATTCGGGCGGAAGGATGCGGCCGGCCAACGAGTGGCAGCGCGAAAAGTGGACGGCTCTCTGTGGGGCTGTGCGGATGACCAAGCTGGCGCGAGGTGCGGTGTTGCGAGGCCCGATCAGGAGACGACCTTATAATCGGGGGGCGATTATAACGATGAAATGGACGGAATAGGGCGCTCGGTGTGACTTTTATTCATCCACCGGTCAGGCTGCCAACGCGTTGCGGCGCGAAGGTTGTCTGACGACCGGTGCGACGCGGGCGCTGGCGGGCAGGGGCTGGTCGAGCCAGGCGAGGCTGGTTTCGCTCACTTCCACCCAGTTTCCGCTGGCCGGACGGTCGGCGCCGTGGTGCAGGCCACGGCAGATCCCGGTGTTGTCCACGAGGGCGAAACTGCGGCGTTGCGGGCGGCGGGCGAACAAGGGCCAGAGAAGGAACATCATGACTACTCCTGTGGGGCTGACGCCTTTATGCCAGCCGGGCGTGACAGGGGAATGACAGGAACCGCGTTCGCGGATGGCGGTCTGACATTGCATGGGAGCTGGCGCTCTGTCAGTACCTCGGCTGGGTGGTTATACTGCCGGCCGTTTTGCCTTCATTCCTGGAGAGATAAAAGCATGCTGAAACGCCCGTTGCTTGGCCTGCTGGCCGCCCTCAGCCTGACCCTGGTCGGCTGTGCCCTCAGCCCGCAACAACTCAGCCCGCAACCCAAGCTCACCGGCCCGCTGACTCCGGTTGGCCAAGGCCAGCCGGTGGTGGTGCGCGTCGCTGACGGCCGTCCTTCTCCGGTCCTCGGCACCCGTGGCGGCATCTATGCCGATACCAGCGCCATCAGCGTGCAGGGCCAGGACATCCTGCCGCGCCTGCAAGCCGAGGCCGAGGCCGCTGTGCGTTTGCTGGGCTTCACCCCGTCGCCGAACGCCTATAACGCCCCGCAATTGACCCTGACCCTGGCTGACCTGAAGTACCAGTCGCCCAAGGAGACCTATGTCACCGAGGCCAACATCAGTGCCAGTTTCCGTGTCGACGTGCAGAACAGCAGCCGCCGCTACAGCGGCAAGTACGGTGCCTCGCTGAACCAGCGCTTCGGCACCGCACCGAACGAGCAGACCAACACCAAGCTGGTGAGCGATGTGCTGAGCGATGCCATGACCCGCGCCTTCAAGGACCCGACCATCGGTCAGGTTCTGTCGCAGCAGTAAGCGCACCCCGCCTCGAAAAGCCCGGCCAAGTGCCGGGCTTTTTCTTGCCGCCCCGGCCGTTCGGGCTTCCGCGAGTCCGGCGGCATTCGTCGGAAGGAGCGAATGGGCAGGCCGCAGTTTCGGTAAACTCGCGTCTTCCTATAGACCCCCCGGATCAGGGCGGGCAGATATTTGTCTTGCAGGTTGAGTGCACGGTGGCACGGCCTGAAGCGGAGTTCGAGATGTCGCTGCAGGCGCTTTGGGCCATGTTCCTGGCCCACCCCGCACAGGTCGTCAATGGCCTGGCCCTGTTCTTTGCTGGTGCTGGCGCCTGGGTGCTGCTGGCTACTCGCCTGCGGGAGCGGCGTTCCATCGCACGCCTGGCCGCCGAAAGCGATCTGGACGAAGCCACCGAGATGCTGGATGAGGGCGCCCGACGCCTGAACCGCTTCTTCTACGCCTTCGGCTATTTCAGCCTGGCGGTTGCCTTGGGTGTGTCCTGGGCCAGTACTCAAATCTGAGAACCTGCCCACAATCTGGCTGCGCGTCGGAATAACTGCGTTGAAAGTGGCTTCGGGCTGCTCATTTACAGCTCGTAGACTCCGCACCCTCAGCCAATTTCGCCTTGTTCTTCTCTAGCTCGCGAGATTGTGAGCAGGTTCAGGTACTTACAGTGAAACGAAAACGGCGACCCCAGGGTCGCCGTTTTTGCATTCCGAATCCGCGTTACAGGGGCAGTCCTGCCTTGATCCGGTACTGATTGCGTACGGGAGTGGCGTACTGCTGGATCAGGTAGGGGCGCTGTTCCTCGGGGCAGGCGTCGAGACGTTTCTGCCACTCGGCCTTGGCGCGGGCCAGTTCGTCGCCTTTGAACACGTCGGCGGCAGTCGGTACGCGCAGTTCAGGATCGCGTTCGCCCCACATGGCGTAGGCCAGGTAATGCACGGGGAACAGGCGATAACCGCCGAGAATCTGCTTGTCGATTTCCTGGGCCAGTTGTTTGGCGTCTTCGCTGGCGCTGCCGATCTCGCTGCCGAAGGCGATGTGCACGCGACCTTTGTAGCCGGTGATGCCCAGCGCAATGCTCGCATCGTCTTCCCCCGGAGCCTTGGCGTAGCTGCCAGTGCTGGCGCGGATCTGCAGTTCGCGGGCCTTGGCCTGGTCGCAGGGGTCGTACTCGTAGCTGATGGAGACCGGGATCAGGTGCAGGTCGCGAATCACATCCGCGAACGCCTCATCCTTGCGGCTCATGTGGAACATCTTGAGGATCGCCGAATCGGTACGGTCGTCACCGTCTTTGGCGCGGCCCTCGGCCTGGGCGATCCAGATCGATTGGACATCCTTCTGGATCGAATGATTGATGTACGCCGACAGCAGTTGGAAAGCCGCCAGCTTCTCGCGGCGCCCGGCGAGGTTGCGATGCACGATGAAGCTCTTGTTCAGGCGCATCAGGTCGCTGACGAAGGGCTTCTGCAGCAGGTTGTCACCGATGGCGATACGCGGCGTAGGCAGCCCGGCGTGGTACACGGCGTAGTTGACGAAGGCCGGGTCCATGACGATGTCGCGGTGGTTGGCCAGCAACAGGTACGCGGTGCCCGGCTTCAGGCGCTCGACGCCCGAGTAGGTCACGCCGTCGGTGGCGCGCTCGATGGTGTTGTCCACATAAGGCTCGATACGGTCCTGCAGTGCGGACACTGAATCGATGCTGGCGAACTCCCGGCGCAGCCGATGAGCTATAACAGGCTTGAGGAGCCAGCCCAGTGGGCCCGCCAGTTTCGGAAAACGATAGCGGGTGAGGGTACCGAGGAAAGCGTCGTCGGCGAACAGGCGCGCAAGCACCGCCGGGACCTCGGCATCGTCATAGGGTCGGATGGCTTCGAATTCGCCCATTAGTCACTCTTGTTCTGGAATCGGCTGGGTATTGGGTGGTGGCCCCGCAGCACGGAGCCTGAAGTAGACCGGCGATTATACAGGCAAGTCACACGGGAGGCGGGATGCTGGAGACAGAGGACTACCAATGCCCCTATTGCGGCGAGCCGGCCGAAGCCGTGCTCGACCTTTCTGGTGGCGACCAGCAGTACATCGAAGACTGCCCGGTGTGCTGCCGGCCCATCCTGTTCCTGCTCTGGACCGATGGCCAGGACTGGAGCCTGGAGGTTCGCCGGGAGGATGACTGATGCGACGCGTCTATGAGCCCAGGGACATGATCGAAGCCGAAGTGCTGTTGGGCATGCTCGCGAGCGAGGGCGTGGAGGCCCACCTGGCCGGTGCGCACCTGCTGGGCGGCATCGGCGAGTTGCCCATGTTCGGCTTGCTCGGCCTGCTGGTCGAGGACGAAGACGCCGAACGCGCCAGCGGGCTGATCGCCGCGTACAATGCCGCGCAACCCTTGCCGGGCGAAGAGCCCGACAGTTACCCCGGGACTCTGCTCTGCTGAGGCCCGCACACCGACTGGCCGCCTCATGTCTGGACGTTTCGCACTGTTCCGCTGGTCGCCCACTCTGGCCGCCATTCCCGGTTTTCCCGCCGACCAAAAACCCCACTGGAACCTGGCGCCCGGCAGCCGGGTGCTGATGCTGCGCGAGCTGGACGGCCAGCGCCGTGTCGACCTGGCCCGCTGGGGCCTGACGCCGGCCTGGCTCACCGATCTGTCGAAGACCCCGTCGCATGCCCGTGTCGAAACCCTGGCCGACCAGCCGATGTTCCGCGAGCCTTTCCGCTCGCGGCGCTGCCTGATCCTGGCCAACGGTTTCTATGAGTGGCGCGGCGTGCGCAAGCGGCCTTACTGGGTCAGCGCCGAAGGCGGGACCCTGTTCCTCGCTGCACTCTGGGAGGCCTATCCGGTGGGCGATGTGGAGTATCTCAGCCTGGCGATGGTCACCCAGCCGGTCGCCGACCTACGTCGCCCGCTGGTGCTGGACGAGGAGGGCCAGCGTCTCTGGCTGGCCGCCGATTCGACGCCGATGCAATTGCTGGAACTGCTGGCCAGACCGGGCCCGCAGCTGCGCGAACGCGCCCTGGCGACCCTGGTGAACAATCCCAAGCTCGATGGGCCGGAGTGCCTGACGCCGGCCTGACATCTCGCAGTACCAAACCCGGTCAGCTGTGTGTTGGGCTTCGCGGAGCTCAGCCACAACCTACAAGAGCAGTTCGCAAGCCAAAAAAAGCCCCTCGTGAGAGGGGCTTTTTTCTTAGACCTTGAACTGATTGATCAGCCGCCTTTGCTGCTCGGCCAGCTTGGTCAGCTCGGCGCTGGCCTGGGAGGCTTCGTCGGCGCCGCCGGCGACTTCGTTGGCGACCTGGCCGATGTTGATCACGTTGCGGTTGATGTCCTCGGCCACTGCGCTCTGTTCCTCGGCGGCGCTGGCGATCTGGGTGTTCATGTCATTGATCACCGATACCGCCTGGGTGATGGACTCCAGCGCGTGGGCGGCCTCGTTGGCGTGCTGCACGCTGGTGTCGGTCTTGTCCTGGCTGTCCTGCATCACTTTCACCACTTCGCGGGTGCCGTGCTGCAGTTGCTGGATCATCGTCTGGATTTCTTCAGTGGCCTGCTGGGTCTTCTGCGCCAGGTTGCGCACTTCGTCGGCTACCACCGCGAAGCCGCGACCCTGCTCGCCCGCCCGCGCCGCCTCGATGGCCGCGTTCAGCGCCAGCAGGTTGGTCTGCTCGGCGATGCCGCGGATGGCGACCAGGATGGCGTTGATGTTCTCGCTGTCCTTGGCCAGGGTCTGCACCACACCCACGGCGCGACCGATTTCGGTGGCCAGGACGGAGATGGCTTCGGCGGTGCTGTGGACGATGCGCTTGCCGTGATTGGCCGCCTGGTCGGCGTGGCTGGCCGCTTCCGCAGCGTGGGTGGCATTGCGGGCGACGTCCTGGGCGGTGGCGGTCATCTCATGGACAGCAGTGGCCACCAGCTCGATTTCCGCCAGCTGCCTCTGCACGCCCTGGTTGGTGCGAATGGCGATGTCGGCGGTGTGCTCGGAAGAGTCGCTGACCTTCTGCACCGAGGTGACCACCTGGCTGATCATCGATTGCAGCTTGCCGAGGAAGGTGTTGAAGCCGCCGGCGATGGCGCCCATCTCGTCGGCGCGGTTGTTGTGCAGGCGCTGGGTCAGGTCGCCGTCACCCTTGGCGATGTCATCCAGCATGCCGACCATCTGGCGCAGCGGACGGGCGATGCCGTAGCCGACGAACCAGATCACCAGCAGGCCGAGGCCCGCGATGAGCAAGCCGACCAGGGTCATGCCGAAGATATCGGCGTCGCGTTGCGCGACGAGGTCGGTCTGGAGCTTCTTGAGGTCGCCGTACACGGCTGTCTGCGGCAATTGCAGGAAAAGTGTCCAGCGCACGCCAGTATCGGCAATGGTGAAGGGCATCAGCAGCTGGATCTGCTCGCCATCGGTGCTGAAGGCCGGCTTGCCGTCGGACAGGTTCGTCAGCTGCCTGATCGCCTCGCCCGGAATGGCCGTGTCGGCCGGTTCACCCAGCTTGCTGGCGTCTTTGGTGAAGGCTACCAGGCGGCCGTTAGCAGAGATCAGCGCCAGTTCGCCTGCACCCTCGTAAAGCTGGCTGTCGGCGTTGCGCAGCAGGTCCTGGATGAAGTCCAGCGACAAGTCGGCACCCACCGAGCCGCGGAACTGGCCATCGACCAGGATCGGCGCGTTGAACGAGGACATCATGACCATCTTGCCGCCCATTTCGTAGGGCGCCGGGTCGACGATGCAGGGGCGGCGTGTTTCCTTCGGGCACAGGTAGTACTCGCCTTCGCGGATACCGGTGGCCAATTTTTTCTGGCTTTCCAGTGTGTCGCCCATGGGCTCGACGGTCAGGGTGCCGTCGGCTTTGCGGTACCACCAGGGCATAAAGCGTCCGTCCTGGCTAAAGCCTTCAGCCGTGCGCCCGGCATACTCGCTGTCGCTTCCGGCGAAGGCGTTGGGCTCCCAGGCGGCGAAGGCATCCAGCAGTTTCGGGTTGTCGGTCACGGTGGCGCGCAGCAGTTGCGACATTTCTTCACGCACCAGGCCCAACTCCGGTTGCCCGTCGGCGCCGGTCAGCCCCATCAGGCGGTTGGTGCTGGCCAGGCCCTTCACCACGGTGAGGGGATACTCCAGTTCGCGCTGGATCTGGCTGACCTGGGCGCGTGCCAGCGCCACCAGGCGTTCCTTGATGCCCTGTTCGAGCAGCGTCTGGGTGCGTTGCTGGACCAGCTCCTGGGTGCGGGCGCCGGAGAACAGCGCGTAGAGCACCAGGGCTGCGACCACCGCCAGCACACTGGCTCCTGCCAAGGCTGCGATGGAGAACTGAATGGACCTGAACTTCATGTGGGCTCCGGAATGCGATTTCACCGTGGTCCCTTATATCGGCCGCACTGTGAAATTTCCTGAGCCGGAGATGCAGATAAAAGCGCCGCCTGCTTGTCTACATACGACGTGGTTGCCGGGTTTTCTGGCCAGCCGTAGCATTACCGACCTCGCAAAGAGATGGAGAGCCACCATGGCCAAGCTGTTTTACTTGTCCGGGCTGACTGCGGCCCTGCTCCTGGCAGGATGCCAGGCCGTCAATACCACCAGTGGCGGAGCAGTCGGCGTCGAGCGCAAGCAGTACATGTTCAGCATGCTGTCGAGCTCCGAGCTGAATCAGATGTACGCCCAGTCCTACCAGCAGACGCTCACCGAAGCGCAGCAGAAGGGCGTGCTGGACAAGAACAGCAGCGACGCCCGCCGTGTCGACGCGATCGCCAAGCGGCTGATCGCCCAGACGCCCGCGTTCCGTCCGGACGCCGCGCAATGGGCCTGGGAAGCCAACGTGATCGACAGTGAAGAGCTAAACGCCAACTGCGGTCCGGGTGGCAAGATCATCGTCTTCAGCGGCCTGATCGATAAGCTCCAGCTCACCGACGACGAACTGGCCGCGGTCATGGGCCATGAGATCGCCCACGCCCTGCGTGAACACAGCCGCGAAGCCATGTCCAAGGCCTATGGCGTGCAGATGGCCAATCAGATCGGCTCGGTGCTCGGTGTCGGCCAGGCCGGCCTGGGGATGGCCAACGCTGGCGTGGAATACCTGATGACCCTGCCCAACAGCCGTTCCAACGAGAACGAGGCCGACCTGATCGGTCTGGAGCTGTCCGCGCGCGCCGGCTACGACCCGAACGCCGCCATCACTCTCTGGCAGAAGATGGAGAAGGCCGGGGGTGGAGCGCCGCCGGAGTTCATGAGCACCCACCCATCGTCCGGCTCGCGCATGTCGTCACTGCAGGCCGCCATTCCCAAGGTGATGCCGTTTTACGAGCAGGCGAAGGGACAACGCTAGGAACATCCGGGTTGTCGGCGATCCCGGCTGGCATCCCGGCAACCCGCGTTCTAGACTGCTCGCCGCCACCTCGAAGCGTCGAGGTGGCGAATCTCCAGCGGATGAGGAGTCGCAGTGAAAATCGCCGTACTGGGAGCAACCGGCCTGCTCGGCCATCACGCGGCACGGGCGGTGAAGGCCGCCGGGCACCGACTGGTGCTGATCCACCGGCCGACTTCACGGATCGAACGCCTGGCGTACCTGGAGCCCGAGTGCCGGGCCGCCGAACTGCTCGACCATGCCGGCCTCACGCGTGCACTCAGTGGTATCGATGGCGTGATCTTCTGCGCCGCCGGCTATCCGAAACGGCCGCGTCGCTGGCAGGAGGAAGTCTCCAGCGCCCTCGATCAGACCAACCATTTCTACGCGGCCTGCCTCGCCGCCCATGTCCCGCGCATTCTCTATACCGGCGCCGCCATTGCGCTGCCGCGACATCCCGAAGGCCTGCCTGGCCACGAAGGACTGTTCTACGAGGGAATGCCGCGCTGGAAGAACCCTTACCTGCTGAGCAAATGGGCGCTCGATGAGCAGGCCCGCGAGCAGGCGCGCAGTGGCCTGCCGGTGATCATCGGGATTCCTGGCATGTGCCTGGGCGAGTTCGACGTCGGGCCGAGCACGGGGCGCCTCATCACCGCCATGGCGCAAGGCTGGATGACCCATTACGTACCCGGCCGGCGCAACCTGCTGGATGCCGCCGACGCTGGTCGCGGCCTGCTGCTGGCGCTGGAGAAGGGGCGGGTAGGCGAGCGCTACCTGCTCACCGGGCAGAACATCGAGCTGGCCGAGCTGACCGAACGTATCGCCAACCTGCTCGGGGTCCAGCCGCCGCAACCCATGCCGTTGGCGATGGCCAAGGGCATGGCGGTGCTCGGGCGTTTGCGTTACCGGCTGTCTGGCGAAATGCCGAAGCTGGATGACACCGCCATCGCCGTAATGGCGGGTGGGCAGTTTCTCGATGGCAGCAAGGCGCGCCATGAACTGGGCTTCGTTGCGGAGACGCCGCTGGAGGTCACCCTGGAACGCACCATCGGGTGGTTCCGGGCCAACGGCTATCTCTAGTCAGGGGAGGGCTTTCTCGGCCAGGGGCTGGGTCGAGAGGCCGAGCTGGGCGCGGAAGCTTTCCATGTCGAACATGGTGCAGATCTCCTGCACTTCACCCACGCTGTTCAGGGTCCAGAAGGCCATGGCCGAGATACTGAGGACCTTGTCGCTGGGCGGATAGCCCAGGGCGGGCTTCTGGATGCTGCCGATCAGGGTGCACCAGGTGACCACCTTGTTGCCTTCGGCGATGCACTCTTCCACTACCACTTCCAGGTCGGGCATGGCGTCGCGGATATTCGCCACCATTCGGCTGTAGGCAGCGCTATTGAAGGGGCGGCCGATGAAGGAGCTCTTGTAGAGGAAATCCTTGCTCTGCAGTTGCTCGGCCAGGGCCAGGCGACCCTTGTTCCACGACAGCTCGATGTGCTGGCGAACCAGCCGCTTCATATCGTCCAGTGACACGATGCGCTCCCCTGCGCCTGATCCAGCGCGCACTTTACCAGTACGTCCGTTCCAGCCATTGGCCGAAACGCCGCCGGTTGGTGGCAATTTCGCAGGATGTGACGGGGAGCGCTCAGCGTGAGCGGAACGATACCCATCACTCCACGCGGCTGATGGGTATCGCGTTGCTCAACTTACGAAAAGGCGTGCAGGCAGCGTCAGATGATTCCGCTGAGCTTCAGCGCTTCGTACACGGCGTAAACAGCCAGGGCCGCGAAGGCGACGGCAGCCAGGCGGCGAATCAAGGTCAGCGGCAGGCGGTCTGCGGCGAAGTTGCCGGCCAGCACCACCGGCACGTTGGCGATCAGCATGCCGAGGGTGGTCCCCATCACCACCATGATGAAATCCGGGTACTGGGCCGCCAGCATCACCGTCGCGACCTGGGTCTTGTCGCCCATTTCAGCAAGGAAGAAGGCGATCAGCGTGGTGACGAAGGGGCCGTACTTCTTCAGCCCGGACTCTTCGTCGTCATCCAGTTTGTCCGGCACCAGGGTCCACAGGGCCACTGCGGCGAACGAGGCAGCGAGGACCCAGCTGAGGGTGGCGGCGGAGAAGAAGCTGGCGACCCAGGAACCCACGGCACCGGCGGCGAAATGGTTGGCCAGGGTGGCGGCGACGATGCCCCAGATGATCGGCCAGGGTTTGCGGAAGCGGGCGGCGAGCAGAAGCGCGAGCAACTGAGTCTTGTCACCAATTTCGGCGAGGGCAACGATCAGCGTCGGGACGAAGAGGGATTCCAGCATCAGGGTTCCTACGGGGGCGGGTCGACTAATCACCATGACACACGCAATCTGCCCACCCCGGGTCAGGTTGTGTGTGTCATAGGTCTTGTCAAACCGCTGGCCTGTCTATGCAGGCTCGGGGTCGCATGCGCCATGGTCTGTGGACCAAGTATGTTGACGCACGCCGGGCGAGCAGGGCGCTCGCGGGAGACTACTCCCCTAGGACGGGGCGCATTTTGCACAAGCCGGGTCGCCCCGGCAAGCACGAAATGCCGGTCGGTCAGTCGTCGCCGCCGCGCACATCCATCTCTGTGTAGGGCACCAGGCGACTGCCTTTCTTCATGCGATAGCCCAGCCAGATCACGAGGAACAGCGGCAGGCTGATGTAGGTAGCGGCCAGGCCGGCCCAGTCGATCTTGTCGCCGAAGAAGGCCTGGTAGTTCTGCCCGAGGGTGATCAGCAGGCACAGGGTGAAGGCGAACAGCGGCCCGAAGGGGAACAGCTTGGCGCGATAGGGCAGGTCTTCCAGTCGTCCGCCCTGGGTCAGGTAGCCCTTGCGGAAACGGTAATGGGAGATGGCAATGCCCAGCCAGGCGATGAATCCGCACATGCCCGAGGTGTTGAGCAGCCAGGTGTACAGGGTGCTGTCGCCCACGATGGAGGTGAAGAAGCACAGCGCGCCAACCAGGGTGGTGGCGTAAAGGGCGTTGCGCGGAACGCCGTTGGCCGACAGGCGTGCGAACAGTTTCGGCGCCTTGCCCTGCAGGGCAAGGTTGTAAAGCATGCGGGTGGACGCATACATGCCGGAGTTGCCGGCGGAGAGGATGGCCGTAAGGATCACCGCGTTCATCACGCTGGCGGCGGCGGCGAAACCGGCACGCTCGAAGAGCAGGGTGAAGGGCGACACACTGATGTCGCTGGCGTCGTTCTTCAGCAGGTTCGGATCGGTGTAGGGAATCAGCACGCCGATCACGAAGATCGCCAGGATGTAGAACATCAGGATGCGCCAGAACACCTGGCGGATGGCGATGGGAATGTTCTTCTTCGGGTTTTCCGACTCGCCCGCGGCGATGCCGATCAACTCGGTGCCCTGGAACGAGAAGCCCGCGATCATCGCCACCCCGACCATGGCCTGCAGGCCGCCGACAAAGGGCGCGTCACCTTGGGTGAAGTTGCTGAAACCCGGCGATTCGATGCCGCCCATGATGCCGAAGATGGTGGCCAGGCCGACGCCGATGAACACCACGACCGTCACCACCTTGATCAGCGCGAACCAGAACTCGCTCTCGCCGAAGCCCTTCACCGAGACGAAGTTGAGCAAGAACATCAGCCCGAGGAACAGGGCGCTCCAGTACAGGCCCGATACCTCCGGCAGCCAGAAACTCATGATCAGCTGTGCCGCCACCAGTTCCGCGGCGATGGTCACCGCCCAGTTGTACCAATAGTTCCAGCCCAGGGCGAAGCCGAAACCATCGTCGACGAACCGACTGCCGTAGGTGCTGAACGAGCCGGAAACCGGTATGTGGGCGGCCATCTCGCCGAGGCTGGTCATGAGGAAGTAGACCATCAGGCCGATCAGCGCATAGGCCAGCAGGGCGCCACCCGGGCCGGCGGTGGCGACGGTGGCGCCGGAGGCGACGAACAGACCGGTGCCGATGGAGCCGCCGATGGCGATCATGTTCAGGTGGCGGGGTTTGAGGGAGCGGTGCAGCCCATCCTTGGCGGGGGTGGCGCTGGCAGTGTTCAGATCGGTCACGAAAATCTCCAGGTCCCCCCGGTCGAAACCGGGAGGAGGGCGGCTATCGAGTGCCGCTTGAGTATGGATAAAAGGGCGGGGCCCGCCAGGTCAGCCCCGGCGGGCGCGGTAGATGCGGAAGCCATCACCCTCGGCGAGGGTCTGGCAGGGGCCGAGATGGTACTCGATAAGCGGTGGGTATTTGAGGAAGCTGTTGGCCACGATGCGCAGTTCGCCACCGGGGAGCAGGTGATTGCGAGCCTCGCGGAGCAGGTCCTCGCTGGCCTGGTAGTCGGTATGTACGCCCTGGTGAAACGGCGGGTTGCTGATGATCGCCGTCAGGTCGGCAGGAGCGCCGTGGATACCATCGGTGGCGATCACGTCGCCTTCCAGGCCATTGGCGATCAGCGTCAGGCGGCTGCTGGCAACGGCGAAGGCGTCCACGTCCAGCAGGGTCAGTTGGCTCTGTGGATAATGTCGCTTGAGCCACGCACCCAGCACGCCGGCGCCGCAACCGAAGTCCAGCAGGTGGCCATTGGGCAGGCCTTCCAGCTGCTGCAGGAGCAGGGCGCTGCCGCGATCCAGGCGGCCGTGGCTGAACACGCCGGGCAGGCTGACCACTTCCAGCGGGCCGTCGGCCAGGTCCAGCGAGTAGTGCTGGGCCAGGGTTTCCAGGTCGGGGGCGGCGGGGGCCTGTTCGATGTGCACTTGCCAGAGTTGGCAATGGCGCGCGCTGTCCAGCTTGCGCGGCTTGCCAAATGCGGCCAGTTGTTTGGCCGCGCGTTCGATGCCACCGCGTTTCTCGCCGACCAGGAAGAGCTCGCCGCCGGGCAGGCGGGCCGCAAGCGCGGCCAGCAGGTAGTCGGCCAGCTCACGGGACTTGGGCAGGAAGAGCACCGCAGCGGTGAACGGGGTTTCCGGCGGCGTGGTGCCGAAATGGCTACGCCCGGCGAAGCGGGCTTCGAGGGCTGCCTGGTCGCCAGCGTGCCAGCTCCAGCCGCTGGCCTGCGGCAGGGTGCCGAGCAGGTCGTCGGAGGGTAAGCCGGCCAGCAATACCGCGCCTTGGAACAGATCGGCCTGTCGAAGCAGGACTTCGCTGCGTGGGTCCATCTAAAGGAGATCCTGATAAAAGCAGCGAATTTTATCAGGAAGTTGTAGGAACTAGCTGACGACTCTGACAGGCGATTCTTTCAGCCAAGCGCCGCCGTTCTCCGCAAGCTGTTGCACGATGCGCTGCCGGGCCTCGCGGCTACCCCAGGCACTATGCGGGGTGACGATCAGGCGCGGGATATCGGGGGCCAGCAGCGGGTTGCCATCCCGAGGCGGTTCCTGGGTCAGCACATCCGTCGCGGCGCCGCCCAAATGGCCGCTGCGCAGCGCGGCGGCCAGGGCGTCTTCGTTCACCAGACCGCCACGGGCGGTGTTCACCAGCAGCGCACCCGGCTTCATCAGGGCCAGTTCGGCGGCGCCGATCATGTCGCGGGTCTGTTCGTTGAGCGGGCAATGCAGGGTCAGGGCGTCCACCTGGGGCAAGAGTTCGTGCAGGGGCAGGCGGTCGGCGCGAGGCGGGCGGCCCGGTAGCTGGCCAAGCAGCACGCGCATGCCGAAGGCCTCCGCGAGCCGTGCCACCGCGCCACCCAGTTCACCGTGGCCGAGCAGGCCGAGGGTCTTGCCCTCCAGCTCGAATATCGGGAAATCCAGGAGGCAGAACTGGCTGGACTGCTGCCAGCGACCAGCGCGCACGGCCGCCTGGTAGTCCGGCAGGCTGGTGGTCAGGGCCAGCAACAGCGCCAGGGTGTGCTGGGCCACCGAGGGCGTGCCGTAGGCCTGGCAGTTGCAGACCGTGATGCCATGGGCGCGTGCCGCATCGAGGTCGATGTTGTTGGTGCCGGTGGCGGCCACCAAGATCAGCTTGAGGTCCGGATTGGCGGCCATGGCGGCGGCATCGATACGGACCTTGTTGCTGATCGCCACCTGGGCGCCTCGCAAGCGTTCGGCGACTTCATCAGTAGCAGTCTGCGCGTGCAGCTCCAGTTGACCGAAGGCCTGCCGCAGCGGAGCCAGGTCGAGGTCGCCGAGGTCGAGGGAGGCGTGATCGAGGAAGACGGCGCGGCTGCTGTTCATGCGGGGCTGTACCTTTTGCGAGTCCGTGGGAAGGCGTAAGGTTGCCAGCCTACCAAAGCTTGTTACATCCATCGGAGGTCGCATGTACTGGACGGAATTCCTCACCGTCGCCCTGATCCACTTGCTGGCTGTGGCCAGCCCCGGACCGGACTTCGCCATCGTGGTACGCGAGAGCGTGGCCCACGGGCGCCGCGCCGGTACCTGGACCGCGCTGGGGGTAGGCACCGGCATCTTCGTGCATGTGGCCTATTCGCTGCTGGGCATCGGCCTGATCGTGTCCCAGTCGATCATGCTGTTCAACGCGCTGAAGTGGGCGGCAGCGGCCTACCTGCTGTACATCGGCATCAAGGCCTTGCGGGCCAAGCCGGCTGACCCCGTTGCTGCCGAGGCCGCGCTCATGGCCGGCGAACGCAGCCCGCGCGGAGCCTTCGTCACCGGCTTCGTCACCAATGGCCTGAATCCCAAGGCGACGCTGTTCTTCCTGTCGCTGTTCACCGTGGTCATCAACCCACACACGCCGCTGGCGATCCAGGCCGGCTACGGCGTCTACCTGGCCTTCGCCACCGCAGCCTGGTTCAGCCTCGTGGCGCTGCTGTTCAGCCAGCGCCGGGTGCGCGCCGGCTTTGCTCGCATGGGGCACTGGTTCGACCGGCTGATGGGGGCGGTGCTGGTGGGGTTGGGCGTGAAGCTGGCGTTTACCGAACTCAAGTGAACCGTTTTGGGCGGACCTTCGGCCCTACAGGTGCTTCTTTTCTGTAGGAGCGAGCTTGCTCGCGAAAGATCGTGCTCGGACGGTTCGCGAGCAAGAACTCGGCGTCCCCCTCGCTCCTACAAGTCAGGTCACCTTCTCCAACGTGGCCAGCTGCCCCAGGCTGGCCATGTACTCCCTCGGATTCTTGCCCAGCAGGCGCCGGAACATGGCGCTGAAGGCCCGGCCGCTGCCGTAACCCAGATCGACGGCCACTTTCTGCACGCTCTGGCCTGACAACAGGCGGGGCAGTGCCTCGGTCAGCCGCAGCTGCTGGCGCCAGTCGTTGAAGCTCATGCCCAGCTCTCGGGCGAACAGCCGGGCCAGGGTGCGGCTGCTGGCGCCGACTTCCAGCCCCCAGTCTTCCAGCGTGCGGTCCTGTTCCGGCGCCTTCAGCAGTGCCAGGCAGATGGCGCGCAGGCGCCGGTCCTCCGGCACTGGCAGGTGCAAGGGCATGTGCTCCAGGGCGGCGATTTCGTGGAGGACCAGCCGTTGCACCAGGAGCCTGTGTTCGTCGGCGTCCATCGCCTCCAGTTGAACGGCGCGCAGGATCAGTTCCCGCAGCAGCGGTGAGACGGCCAGCACGCAGCAACCATCTAGGGAGGCGGGGGCTGCACCGGCATCGATGAACAGGGTGCGCATCTGCACCTGCCCGGCCATGAAGATCTGGTGCTCCACGCCCGGCGGAATCCACACCGCCTGGGTCGGCGGTATCACCCAGGCGCCGGCCGCGGTGACCAGGCGCATCAGGCCGCGTGCGGCGTAGAGGAATTGCGCTTCGTCATGGCGGTGAAGTTCGACATGGGCACCGTCCTGATAGTCGCGCGCGACTGCGCTCAGGCGGCCTTGTTGGTGGAGTCTGATCAGCATGTCCGATTTGATGACTTCTATGGCCGGTTGCTTCGTTGTGGACAACCTAGCATGACCCTTCCTCCCATAAGAACGTCGCCGTCATGAATCGCCCCCGCACCGTTATCCGCTTCATCAACGCCGCCCATGTGATCGACCACATGTTCATGCTCATCTTCCCGGCTGCCGTGCTCGGCATGGGGCGTGACTTCGGTCTTGCCTACGGCGAGCTGATCGGCCTGTCGCTCGGGGGCTTTATCGCTTTCGGTGCGTGTTCGCTACCTGCCGGATGGCTGGGTGATCGCTGGAGCCGGCGGCAAATGATGCTGCTGTTCTTCCTGGGGATTGGCGCCGCCGCCATCTTCACCGGCCTGAGCACGTCGGTCCCCGTCCTGGTGGCGGGCCTCACCCTGGTCGGGGTATTCGCCGCCATCTACCACCCGGTGGGCACAGCGATGCTGGTGGCCCATGCGGAGAATCGCGGACGGGAAATCGGCGTCAACGGCATGTGGGGCAATCTGGGCGTGGCCTTTGCGGCGTTGCTGACCGGCTTTCTTACGGCGCGCTTCGGCTGGCGCGTGGCATTCATCCTGCCGGGCGCTGTGGCCATCCTGCTCGGCTGCTGGTTCGCCTGGTGCGTGAAGGATGAAGCCCCGCCGGTCGTCGCCGCTGGAGCCAAGCGCATGGGAAGCGGCATGCGCGTGTCGATGCCGCTGGTATTTGGCGTGCTGGCTCTGGTCACTGCCACGGGTGGCGTGGTGTTCAACGCGTCCACCGTGACCTATCCCAAGCTGTTCCAGGAGCGTCTGCATGACCTCTTCGCTGCACCGGAAACCCTTGGCCTGGTGGTCAGCCTGGCCTATGCCTTCGGCGCCATCGCGCAGCTGCTGATCGGCCGGGTAATAGACCATGTCAGCCTGAAAGTGCCCTTCGTCCTGCTGACGTTCTGCCAGGCACCGCTGTTGCTGGCAATGGCCTGGGCTGACGGCTGGGTGGTGATCCTGCTGGGCGCGGCCTTCATGTTCGTGGTGTTCGGCCAGGTGACGGTGAACGATTCGATGGTGGCCAACTTCGTCGCGCAGCAGTGGCAGGCGCGGGTGTTCGCGCTGCGCTACTTCGTTTCCTTTGGCGCCAGTGCGGCGGCAATCCCGATGATCGCCTTTATCGAGCCGAGGCAGGGCCTGACCGGGTTGTACCTGGTGCTGGTTGGATTCGCGGCACTGACCTTCGCAGCAGCACTGGTGTTTCCAAGAACGCCGGCGCATGTGCCGAAGGTCGTGGCGGCTTAGAGGTGTAGGGTGGGCTTCAGCCCACGCAGGGGGTGGTGGGCTGAAGCGGAGCGCCGCCCGGCCCACCCTACGCTCCGCCATGAAAAAGGGCGCGGTATCGACCGCGCCCTTTCTGTGTTGCCGGATCGGTGCTTACAGCAGCTCGATCGCCACCGCAGTTGCTTCACCGCCGCCGATGCACAGCGAGGCGATGCCGCGCTTGCCGCCTTTGTTACGCAGGGCGTTGATCAGGGTGATGATGATGCGCGAGCCGGTGGAGCCCACCGGGTGGCCCTGGGCGCAGGCGCCGCCGTAGACGTTGACCTTGGCGTGGTCCAGGCCGTGTTCGCGCATGGCCAGCATGGTGACCATGGCGAAGGCTTCGTTGATCTCGAACAGGTCCACGTCGTCCTTGTTCCAGCCGGTCTTCTTGAACAGGTTGGTCATGGCGCCGATGGGGGCGAGGGTGAACTCGGCCGGGTCCTGGCTCTGGGTCGCGTGGCCGACGATCTTGGCCAGCGGCTTGAGGCCACGGCGTTCAGCTTCTTCGGCAGTCATCAGGACCAGTGCGCTGGCGCCATCGGAAATGGAGCTGGCGTTGGCTGCGGTGATGGTGCCGTCCTTGCGGAACGCCGGCTTCAGGCCGGGGATCTTGTCCAGGTTGGCGGTCAGCGGTTGCTCGTCGTCCTTGACCACGACCTCACCCTTACGGGTGGTGACGGTTACCGGAACGATTTCGGCTGCCAGGGAGCCATCGGCAATGGCCGCCTGGGCGCGCTTGAGGGATTCGATGGCATAGGCGTCCATCTCTTCACGGGTGACGCCGTACTTGTCGGAAGTTTCCTGGGCGAAGGACCCCATCAGGCGACCGGTGCGGGCATCTTCCAGGCCATCGAGGAACATGTGGTCCTTGATTTCGCCGTGGCCCATGCGCAGGCCGGTGCGGGCCTTTTCCAGCACATAGGGGGCGTTGGACATGCTTTCCATGCCGCCGGCCACCATCACGGAGTTGCTGCCGGCCTTGAGCAGGTCGTGGGCCAGCATCACGGCCTTCATGCCGGAGCCGCACAGCTTGTTGATGGTGGTGCAACCGGTGGCGGCGGGCAGGCCGGCGTTCAGCGCCGCCTGGCGGGCCGGGCCCTGCTTGAGGCCGGCGGGCAGTACGTTGCCCATGATCACTTCCTGCACGTCGGCCGGCTGGATGCCGGCGCGGCTGACGGCCTCGCGTATGGCCAGCGCTCCAAGGTCCACGGCGGAAACGCCGGACAGGCTGCCCTGGAAGCCGCCCATGGGAGTACGGGCGCCACTGACGATAACGATATCGGACATCTCGAACCTACCTATCTGGATAACTGGCCGCGACCGGCCGGAGCCTCGAATTCTATCTCGTGACCAGAAAGCTAAAAAGAGTCACCCATCAAATCACTCTTTTGACTGATTTGCGGCTGGCCGATGCGACCTAAAGTCGAGAACAACCAAAAAGTCCTCAACCTCGCCAGGTGTGCCTCATGCTTCAGACCCGCGTCATCAAGCCCGCCGAAAACGCCTACGTCTATCCCCTGCTGATCAAGCGCCTGCTGATGTCCGGCAGCCGCTACGAGAAGACCCGCGAGATCGTCTACCGCGACCGTATCCGCTACAGCTACGCGACCTTCAACGAGCGCGTCGCACGCCTGGCCAACGTGCTCACCGAGGCCGGTGTGAAAGCCGGCGATACCGTGGCGGTGATGGATTGGGACAGCCATCGCTACCTGGAATGCATGTTCGCCATCCCGATGATTGGCGCGGTGCTGCACACCATCAATATTCGCCTCTCGCCGGACCAGATCCTCTACACCATGAACCACGCCGACGACCGCTTCGTGCTGGTCAACAGCGAGTTCCTGCCGATCTTCAAGGCCATCGGCAGCCAGCTGACTACCGTGGAAAAGACCCTGCTGCTCACCGACGGCAGCGACCACGACGCCGACCTGCCGAACCTGGTGGGCGAGTACGAGACCCTGCTGGCCGCCGCGAGCCCGAAGTACGACTTCCCCGACTTCGATGAAAACTCGGTCGCCACCACCTTCTACACCACCGGCACCACCGGCAATCCCAAGGGCGTCTACTTCACCCATCGCCAGTTGGTGCTGCACACCCTGTCCATGGCCTCCACCATCGGCGCGCTGGACAGCATCCGCCTGATGGGCACCGATGACGTCTACATGCCCATCACGCCGATGTTCCACGTGCATGCCTGGGGCGTGCCCTACGTGGCCACCATGCTTGGGGTGAAGCAGGTCTATCCCGGCCGTTACGAGCCGGACATGCTCTGCAAGCTGATCCGCGAAGAGAAGGTCACCTTCTCCCACTGCGTGCCGACCATCCTGCAAATGGTGATGAACGCGCCCACCGCCCAGGGATACGACTTCGGCGGCTTGAAGATGATCATCGGCGGCAGCGCGCTGAATCGCACCCTGTACGAAACCGCGAAGTCCCGTGGCATCCAGCTCACCGCCGCCTACGGCATGTCCGAGACCTGCCCGCTGATCTCGGTGGCGCACCTCAACGAAGAATTGCTGGCCGGCAGCGAGGATGAGCGCATCACCTACCGCATCAAGGCTGGTGTGCCGGTCCCGCTGGTCGAGGCGGCCATCATGGATGCCGAGGGCCATTTCCAGCCGGTGGACGGCGAATCCCAGGGCGAGCTGGTGCTGCGTGCGCCCTGGCTGACCTACGGCTATTTCAACGAAGCACAGAAGAGCGAGGAGCTCTGGGAACACGGCTGGCTGCACACCGGCGACGTGGCCACGCTGGACGGCATGGGCTACATCGATATCCGCGACCGCATCAAGGACGTGATCAAGACCGGCGGCGAGTGGATCTCTTCCCTGGAACTGGAAGACCTGATCAGTCGTCACCCAGCGGTACGTGAAGTGGCCGTGGTGGGCGTACCCGATCCGCAGTGGGGTGAACGTCCGTTCGCCCTCGTGGTGGTTCGTGACAATCAGACCCTCGACGCCAAGGTTCTGAAGGAGCACCTCAAGCCGTTTGTTGAGCAAGGTCACATCAATAAGTGGGCTATTCCCAGCCAGATCGCCGTTGTTACTGAAATTCCCAAGACCAGCGTGGGCAAACTGGACAAGAAACGCATTCGTGTCGACATCGCCCAATGGCAGGCTGCCGGAAGCACTTTCCTCTCCGCACTCTGACCGTTCGTCTCCCATCCCTGAGTAGCCCAGGCCGCGCCTTGCGCGGCCTGGGCTTTTTTCTGCCCCGCCAACCAAGCAAACGCTTGGCTTGTTAATTGCTGCGTTCCGACAATTACTGGCTATCTTTCCTACCGAAGGATCGGACTAGTCCGTCGGAAGGTGCGAGCCAGAGTGCCTGGGGGTTCCAAATCACACTTTCGAGGGATCAAGCGCTAATACCCGCTGGCTATAGTCCGCAACCATCAATAACAAAAAACACATGGAGTAGCGTCGATGACAACAACCACAACGTTCTGGCGCCTGGCGAAATTGCCATTGGCCGTCAGCCTCGCTTCCACGCTTGCAGCTCCGGCATTCGGCGTGACGTTCAACATCGGTGAAATCGAAGGTCAGTTCGACTCTTCGCTGTCCGTGGGGGCCAGCTGGTCGATGCGGGGGGCCGACAAGGACCTGATCGGCGTGAACAACGGTGGGGACGGTCTATCCCAGACCTCCGACGACTCCCACCTGAACTTCAAGAAGGGCGAGACCTTCTCGAAGATCTTCAAGGGCATCCATGACCTCGAACTGAAATACGGCGATACCGGCGTCTTCGTTCGTGGCAAGTACTGGTACGACTTCGAGCTGAAGGACGAGAGCCGTCTCTTCAAGGACATCGACGACAGCAACCGCAAGGAAGGCGCCAAGTCTTCCGGCGCCGAACTGCTCGACGCCTTCGTCTACCACAACTACAACATCGCCGATCTGCCGGGCAGCGTGCGTCTGGGCAAGCAGGTGGTGAGCTGGGGTGAAAGCACCTTCATCGGTAACAGCATCAACTCCATCAACCCGGTCGACGTGTCCGCATTCCGTCGCCCCGGCGCCGAGATCAAGGAAGGCCTGATCCCGGTGAACATGTTCTATGTGTCCCAGAGCCTGACCGACAACCTGTCCGCCGAGGCCTTCTACCAGCTCGAGTGGGACCAGACTGTCGTCGACAACTGCGGCACCTTCTTCGCCCAGCCGGACGTGATCGCCGACGGCTGCGACCAGAACCTGGCGGTGCTGCGTACCCAGCAAGGCCTGCGCAATGCCCTGCAAGCTGCCGGTCTGCCGGCCGCCGCGCGCAACAACGTCATCAACACCCTGCAAGCCCGTGGCGTGCAGTGGGGTAACCCGGACGAGGGCGCCATCGTCAAGCGTGGTCCGGACCGCGATGCCCGCGATGACGGTCAATGGGGTACCGCCTTCCGCTACTTCGCCGAGGAACTGGATACCGAGTTCGGCCTGTACTTCATGAACTACCACAGCCGCAACCCGTACTTCAGCGGTCGTGGCGGACCGGCTGCTGCCTACTCTCCGACTGCACTGGGCCAGGCGCTCGGCGGCGCGCTCGTCGGTACCATTCCGGGTGCCGCGATTCCGGGCACGGTCAATGCCCTGGTACCGCAACTGCTGCCGCTGGTCGTTGCCGGCAACAGCGAGTACTACGTCGAGTACCCGGAAGACATCCGCCTCTATGGCCTGAGCTTCTCCACCACCCTGCCCACCGGTACCGCCTGGAGCGGTGAGGTCAGCTACCGTCCCAACCTGCCGGTACAGCTGAACACCACCGACATCCTGTTCTCCGGCCTGAGCCCGCTGAACCCCAACGTGTCGGTACTGTCCGGTCAACCGAACACCGACCAGCCCGGCTATCGCCGCAAGGAAGTCACCCAGTTCCAGACCACCTTCACTCACTTCTTCGACCAGGTCATGGGCGCCAGCCGTCTGACCCTGGTGGGCGAAGTCGGTGTCGTTCACGTGGGTGGACTGGAGCACACGACCGAGGCTCGCTATGGCCGTGATCCGGTGTATGGCCCCGGCCCGCTTCCGGCTGGTCAGTGCCGTGCGCTCAACCTGAGCACCCTGGGTAGCCCCACTGCCGAAAACCTCACCAAGTACTGCGAGGACGACGGTTTCGTCACCACGACCGCGTGGGGCTACCGTGCCCGTGCCGTGTGGGACTACAACGACGTGTTCGCCGGTATCAACCTGAAGCCCAGCATCGCCTGGTCCCATGACGTGGACGGCTACGGCCCGAACGGCGTGTTCAACGAAGGCAACAAGGCCGTGAGCCTGGGCCTGGATGCCGAATACCAGAACACCTACACCGCTAGCCTTGCCTACACCGACTTCTTCGGCGGCACGTACAACACCTCGATCGATCGCGATTTCCTCGCGCTCAGCTTCGGCGTGAACTTCTAAGCGGTCTGGAAATTTGAGGAAGACGATGAAAATGAAAACAACAAAGAGTCTGCTGCAAACCGGCGTTCTGGCGCTGTCCATGCTGGCCACTGGTGTCATGGCTGCGGTATCCGCCGATGAGGCGGCCAAGCTGGGGTCCACGCTGACCCCGCTGGGCGCGGAAAAGGCCGGCAACGCCGACGGTTCCATCCCCGAGTGGACCGGCGGCCTGCCGAAGAATGCCGGCAACGCCGATGGTCGTGGTTTCCTGTCGGACCCCTTCGCCGGTGAGCAGGCGCTGTTCACCATCACCGCGCAGAACGTCGACCAGTACAAGGACAAGCTGACCCCCGGCCAGCTGGCGATGTTCAAGCGCTACCCCGACACCTACAAGATGCCGGTGTTCAAGACCCACCGTTCGGCCACCGTTCCGGCCGACGTGCTCGAGGCCACCCAGTACAACGCCACCCACACCAAGCTGGTGGAAGGCGGCAACGGCCTGGAAGACTTCCGCACTGCCAACCCCTTCCCGATTCCGAAGAATGGCCTGGAAGCGATCTGGAACCACATCACCCGCTATCGCGGCGGCAGCGTGCGTCGTCTGGTGACCCAGGCCACACCGCAGCCGAATGGCTCCTACAGCCTGGTGTACTTCCAGGACGAGTTCACCTTCCGCGACAAGCTGAAGGACTACGACGCCAGCAAGCCGAGCAACGTGCTGTTCTACTTCAAACAGCGTGTGACGGCTCCGTCCCGCCTGGCCGGTAACGTGCTGCTGGTGCACGAGACCCTCAACCAGGTGAAGGAGCCGCGCCTGGCCTGGCTCTACAACGCCGGTCAGCGTCGCGTGCGTCGCGCCCCGCAGGTGTCCTACGACGGTCCGGGTACCGCCGCCGACGGTCTGCGTACGTCCGACAACTTCGACATGTACAACGGTGCGCCGGACCGCTACGACTGGAAGCTGGAAGGCAAGAAGGAGATCTACATCCCCTACAACAGCTACAAGCTGGATGGCCCGAACCTGAAGTACGCCGACATCATCAAGGCCGGCCACATCAACCAGGACCTGACCCGCTACGAGCTGCACCGCGTATGGCATGTAGTGGCCACCCTGAAGCCGGGCGAGCGCCACATCTACGCCAAGCGTGACTTCTACATCGACGAAGACACCTGGCAGGCCGCCGCCATCGACCATTACGACGGTCGCGGCACCCTGTGGCGCGTGGCTGAGGCCCATTCCCAGTACTACTACAACCACCAGGTGCCGTGGTACACGCTGGAAAGCCTCTACGACCTGCTGTCCGGCCGCTACCTGGCGCTGGGCATGAAGAACGAGGAGAAGCAGTCCTACGACTTCAGCTACACCGCTGGCGAAAGCGATTACACCCCGGCGGCCCTGCGCCAGGCGGGCGTTCGCTGATCACGGCAACACCCTGTTGCGAAGCCGGCCTCCGGGCCGGCTTTTTCTTGTCTGTACTTCCTTCCCGGTGGGGCTTCTATTGGCTTCCCCGAACAGCTAGGCTCGTTCGAGCTCGCTCCCCCGCACGTACAACAGTCCTAGAAGCTGGGTGATGACCGTACTGACCAGTTCGCGCTCCATTTCGTCGACCGCTGCCATCGTGGCGGACGCGCGCTTTTTCCGCCCGCCGCGTCCTGCCGGCCATGTCCCGCGTCCGCGCCTCTGCGAGCGTCTTGCCGCCGGCCTCGACGGCCGCCTGCTGATGCTCAGCGCCCCGGCCGGCTTCGGCAAAAGCTCCCTGGCCATCGAGTTCTGCGAAGACCTGCCCGAAGGCTGGCAAAGCCTCTGGCTCAGCCTGAGTCGGCGCGACAGCGATCCGGGGCGTTTCCTCGAACGCCTGCTGGATGGCCTGCGCCAGTTCTATCCGGGCCTCGGTGACGAGGCCATGGGGCATCTGAAGATGCGCCAGCGCCACCAGCCCTTCGCCTTCGAGCAATGGCTGGATGGCCTGCTCGACGAAGTCGCCGAGCGCCTGGATGCCAACCAGCCGCTGCTGCTGGTGCTGGACGACTATCACCTGGCGCAGAACGCAGTGCTCGACCGCTGCCTGCAATTCCTCCTCAACCACCTGCCCGATGGCTGGGTACTGCTGGTCACCAGTCGCCAGCGCCCGGACTGGCACCTGGCTCGCTTGCGTCTGTCGCGTCACCTGCTGGAACTCAACGAACAGGACCTGCGCCTCACCGAGGAGGAATGCCTGGCGCTGCTGACCAGCCAGGGCGCCAAGCTGGACGGCGACGACCTCGAAGGCCTGCTGCAGCGCAGTGAAGGCTGGGTCGCGGGGCTGCGCTTGTGGCTGCTGGCCGGCCAGGAAGCGCCGGCCGTTGCCGGTGCCGAGCAAGCCGCCCACGGCGATGAAAGCCTGATCCGCGAATACCTGCTGGAGGAAGTCATCGAGCGCCAACCGCCCGAGGTGCAGGGCTTCCTCTTCGAGACTGCCCGCTTCGAGCGCTTCTGCGCGGAACTCTGCGATGCCGTGCGTGAAAGCCACGACAGCGCCTCGATCCTTCGCCACCTGCAGGCCCACCAGGTGTTCCTGGTGCCGCTGGATGAGCAGGGCCAATGGTTCCGCTACCACCACCTGTTTTCCGACTTGTTGCGTGCTCGCGGAACCCCGAGCCTGGCGCCTTCCGGCATGCACTTGCGCGCCTGCCGCTGGTTCAGCGCACGCGGGCTGCTGGATGAGGCCGTGGAACAGGCCTTGCGCGCCGGCCAGCCCGATGTGGCGGCCTCGCTGGTGCAGAACCTGTCCGAGGAACAGCTGCTGGCCAACCAGAACATCGCCATGCTGCTGCGCTGGAAGATGGACTTGCCTGACAGCCTGCTGTCCAGCACGCCGCGCCTGATCGTGCTCTACAGCCTGGCCCTGGGCCTGGCCTGCCAGCTGGATGCAGCGGAAGAACTGGCCGGCAATCTGGCGCGCTTCCTGCCCGCACCGGACCCCGCGCAACAACGCAGCCTGCTGGTGCAATGGCAGGCAATCAATGGGCTGATCGCCCGTGGCCGTGGCGACATCGGGCGCGCGGAGAATTCCTGCACCGAAGCCCTGACCGCGTTGTCGCCGGAAAACTACGGACAGCGCCATCTCTGCCTGTCCCTGCTGGGCAACATCGCCCTGGTGCGTGGCGACCTCTGGCGCGCCCGCGGCCTCAATCGCGAAGCGCTGGAAATGGCCCAGCGCGGCGCCAATCCGTTGTTCGAGTCGCTGGTCCATTACGACCGTGCCCGTGTCCTGCAGGTGCGGGGTGAAACGCTGCGTGCCCAGGCCGAAGTGCAGAAAGGCCTGGAGCGCCTGCGCGGCGTGGACGTCCCCCGGGCCTGCGTAGCCAGGGCACGGCTGATGCTCTACCAGGGCTTCCTGCTGTGCATGCGCATGGAACATCAGGCGGCACGCGTCAGCCTGCAGTCGGGCATTGCCGAAGCCCGTGCCTGCCGCGATATCAGCCTGTTGATCGGGCACTGCGCCCTTGCCGCTCTCGAAGGGCGCGAGGGGCGTTTCGCCGCCGCGTTCGCGCAACTGGCCGAGGCCGAGCGGCTGATGCACATCTGGGACGTCCCGCCGGTTTACTACCTGGCCATGATCACCCTGTCCAAATGCGAGCTCTGGCTGGCGCAGGGGCAGCTCGAGCTGGCGGAAGCCTGGCTGCCGCGCCTCGAAGAAACCTATGCGGGCGAACAGGCGGCCGCGGCGCCGGAGTTCCACCCGTTGCTACCGCTCTGCATCGAGCAGCAATCGGCTGCGTTGTCCCGGGCGCAAGGCAAGGCTGCCGAAGCCGAGGCACGGCTCCGGGCGTTGCTGGAGAAGGCGGAAAGCCAGGGAATCATGCATGTGGCGCTAGGGGCGAGGCTGCAACTGGTGAGCCTGCTGCGTTCAAGTCGCGAGCGCGAAGCGGTCGCCTTGCTCGATCGTGCCCTCGAAACACTGGAAAGCGGTGCCCTGCTGCCTTATCGGGAATTGCTGGAACAGCATCCGCAGTGGTTGCGCGAGCAACTGGCGACCCGCTCGCCGGACACAGTGCGGCAGTTGCTCGACCTGTTGCCGGGCGCCGAAGTTGCGCTGCCGGTGGATGCCGGTGCCGCCGAGGCATTGAGTTCGCGGGAGCTGGCGGTGCTGCAGCTGATCGCCCAGGGCTGCTCCAACCAGGAAATCAGCGAGCGCCTGTTCATCTCCCTGCATACGGTGAAAAGCCACGCCCGCCACATCAACAGCAAGCTTGGCGTGGAGCGCCGTACCCAGGCGGTGGCCCGGGCCAAGGCGCTCGGTCTACTGCGCTGAGGCCGCCGGGGGCACCGAGAGGTCAAGTGCCGGGCCAGCCGGCTTTGTCGGAACGGGCCTGGCCAACTGGGCATCCACGTCCTGCTGGATGCTGACCAGCACCGGCAGCAGGTCGGCCATGTTTGCGCGCACCTCGTCGTATCGATGCTTCTCCGCCAACTCGGCCACTCGCGCCAGCAGTTGCCCGCGCACATCCGCCGGCAAGTGCACGAACAGCTCCGGCAATTGCTTGGCCAGTTCGGCGCTGTAGAGCACCAGGTCCTCACGATTGAACTGGCGGGTCAGGCCCAGGTAGTCCAGAGCGCTGGACGTCAGCATGGCGGCAGCGGCCTTGGTTTCCTGCAGGCCCTGAAGGCGAATCTGGCTGGTCTGTTCCTTCTCGGAAAGCGTCATCCAGAACTCCACCGTAAGGGTGAAGAGGATGGCCTGCTGGCGCAGCGAATAGGTCATCAGACCCAGCGCCTCAGCACCGTAGGGCTGCTGCGCGGCCTTGAAGTCGAAGTACAGGCGCATCAGCTCCTTGAGCTGGAAGAGCACCACGCGCGCCTCGTTCTGCCTCAATTCCAGCGGCGCGTAGATGTTCAACTGCGGCTTGAAATTCGCCTCACTGACCATGCGCGTGTAAATGGGGCCGGTGAACTCGCCGCTGCGCCGCGGCAGGGCGTTGACCTGGGTGGTGTCGATTTTCTGCAGGGCCTGGATCAACTGGTGGTAGTCGGCGCTGGACCAGGGGCGCTGGATGTCCGGGATCTTCTGCCCCAGGTAGAACAGCTCGGCGGCCGGTGCGCGCAGGGCGAAAACCAGCAAAAGGATGGCCAGCGGCCAGAGCAGGGGGCGTGATAGCGTCATCGATCTGGACAATCCTGCGGGGAAGGGCCGGCCAAGAGTAGCGAGGCCGCAATGCGCCGTCACCCGCGCCTTGGTTGGGGAAGCGGGCTGATGGAAACGAGCGAGCAGGGTGCCGTACGCGCGGTGTTCGAGGACCTGGGTGGTTTCAATGCCGTGCGCCAGCAGGGCGAAGGCGAAGGGCCGCTGGTGGGGCATCTGCTGCGGGCCAATATCCAGCTGGCGGCGATCCCGGTGTTCGCCCGCAAGGGAATCGCCGAGACCACGGTGAACGACCTGCTGGACGCCGCCCAGGTGTCCCGGCGGACGTTCTACAAGTACTTCGCGAACAAGATGGATGTGCTGGAAAGCATCTATCGCACGGCCGTCGTCCTGCTGCTGGCGCGCTTTCGCGAGATGCAGGGCGATGCCGGCAGCGCCGACGCCTGGCTGCGCGGCATGGTGGCGCGGTTCTTCGACTACCACCTGGCCGTTGGCCCCATCATCCGCCTGATGCAGGAAGAAGCCCTGCGCGCCGATTCCCCTCTCGCCAGCCACCGCCAGCGTGCCCACGAGGAAATGGGTCGCCTGCTCGCGGAACGCCTGCATGGCGAAGGCGAGGCGCGTGATCCGCTGACCTATCGTGCGCTGATCTGGGCGATGGAGGCGGCCTCCCTGGAGTTGCTCGCCAGCGCAGCCTCCGCCAGTGGGATCGAGCGGGCCAAGATGGTGCTGGGGGATCTGCTGATCGCCGCGCTGCGTCCACGCACGGCTTAGCGCAACGGACACATCCTAGGTTGGGCGCGGTCATCGGGGCCGCGTGCTGTGATAGGCCCTCGACAACAACAATCACGAGGTGCCCCCGCATGTCCGCATCCAGCTTGCCGCTGTCGCCGCCGCTAGCCGCCGGTTTCGCCCGCCTGGGTTTCGGCTCCCTGCCGCTCGACCGACTCAAGGCGCGCTACGCCAGCGCCGACAGCGGTTCGCGTTTCATCGAGCTGGATGGTTTCAACGTCCACTACCGTGACGAGGGCAGCCGCGACAAACCGGCCCTGGTGATGATTCACGGTGTGGTGGCCTCCCTGCACACCTGGGACGGTTGGGTCGAGGCCTTCGCCCCGCATTACCGCATCATTCGCTTCGACGTACCGGGCTTCGGCCTCACCGGACCCAAGCGCGGCGGCGACTACTCGGCCGAACGCATGATCGGCATCCTCGGCCTGCTGCTGGACTACCTGGGCGTGACCAGGGCCTCCATCGCCGGCAATTCGCTGGGCGGCTACATCGCCTGGAACTTCGCCCTGACCCAGCCGCAGCGCGTCGACAAGCTGGTGCTGATCGACCCGGCCGGCTACCAGATGCGCAAGGTGCCCTGGATGATCGCCTCCGCCGCGCTCCCCGGTGCCACCCTGGCCATGCCGCTGTGGATGCCGAGGGCACTGATCGCCCAGGGCATCAAGGAGGTCTACGGCGAACCGGGGCGGATCAAGCCGGGCGTGGTGGACCGCTACTACGACCTGAGCCGCCGCCCCGGTAACCGCCGGGCGATGATGGACATCTTCCGGGTGCTGCTGAAGGTCAACCAGGAGGAGCTGGAAGGCACCGGCCAGCGCGTGGCGCAGATCAAGGCGCCGACCCTGCTGCTGTGGGGCGAGAAGGACCGCTGGATTTCGCCGAAGCACGTGCCGCTGTGGCAACGCGATCTGCCGGGTATCCAGGTGAAGACCTATCCGGGCGTGGGGCATGTCCCGATGGAAGAGATTCCGCAGCAGAGCGCGGCGGATGCGATGCGGTTCTTGTTGGGGTGAGGGTTGCATCAGCCACTCCAGATTTTCCCGCAGAAACAAAACGGCCCCGAAGGGCCGTTTTTTCATATCCACGCATCACTCAAGCTGCGCTCGCCTGCGCCACATCGAACTCTTCCCGCGTCTTGTACAGCAGGTCCAGGTTGTCGTGCTGCCAGGGGTGGAAACCTTTCTTGAAGAAGTCCAGATAGGTGCGCACCAGCGGACGGAAAATGCCATTGCGGCCCCACATCCAGTTCAGCCCGTCGCGCCAGACGCGCCAGTTCCACAGCAGTCCGTCGCGCTTGAGCATGTGGGCCAGGCCGCGGGTGGTGTCGAGGACGAAGAAGAAGGTGCCCATCACCATCGCCCGGCGCAGCACGCGGTGGCTGCCGCAGACCTGGTTGTACACATCGAACGCCACTGCCTTGTGCTCGGTTTCCTCCAGCGCATGCCAGCGCCACAGGCGGGCCATCACCGGGTGGGCGCCGGCCATGTATTCGGGGTTCTTCAACAGGCCGTCGGCCATGATCGCGGTGATGTGTTCCAGGGCGGCGGTGGCGGCCAGTTGGCGGCGCGCAGAGAACTTCTTCTGGGTGAAGCGGATGCGAGCCTGGGCGCGACGTTCGATGGCGCCGATGTCGTAACCGAGGTCGCGCAGGCGGTTGCTGTATTCCAGATGCTCGCGGCTGTGGTGGCCTTCCTGGCCGATGAAGCCGCGGATCTGCTCCTTCAGGACCGGGGCGTCGATCTGATCGCGGAACAGGCGCACCGAGTCGATGAAGAAGCGTTCGCCATCAGGGAAAAGCACCGACATCGCATCGAACAGGTGACTCTTGAAGGCGTCGCCGCTGTGCCAGTGGCGGGGCAGCGGATCGGGAAACTCGAAATCCATGTGGCGCGGACGGATAACCAATCCTTCGGGTGTGGTGCTGGCCATGGGGGCTCCTTGAGGCTGTCTGGACCATGGTCCCAATATCCGCTTGCCGGGTTTTGTAGGACAAGGTTATCTTCTGCCAACCTTCGGGTCATATCCGGCCACAACCAGAACAAGACGCCTATATGAAGCAACCGCTGACCTTCTCCGCCGAACTGGTTCCCGTCGCCTACGCCGAGTCCTTGCTGGGATTGGCGGAAGAACTGGGTGTGACCCGCGAGGCGCTGCTGAGCGGCGCTCGGGTCCGGCCGGAACTGCTCGGCAATCCCAATGGCCGCCTGTCGTTCCTCGATTTCAACCAGCTTGCCGGCACCGCGCTGCAATTGTGCCGTGAACCGGCGCTGGGGCTGCTGCTGGGCCAGCGTCTCAATGTATCCACCCATGGAATCCTCGGTTACGCGGTGCTCTCCAGCGCCAACCTCGGCCGTGCCTTGCAGTTCGCCCTGAAGTACTACCGCGTGCTGGGCCTGGCCTACGAACTGGAACTGGCGGAGCAGGGCGATTGCCTGCAACTACGGGCCATCGAATCCTTCCCGATGGGCCCGCTGGGGCGATTCGCCGGAGAAGGGTTGCTGGCCAGCTTCTTCAGCATTGCGCGCTTCCTGTTGGGGGAAGAGTTGCACGGGCAGCAGGTGGGATTCGCCCATCCAGCGCCGTCCTATGCCGCACGTTATGCAGAGGTGTTCGGTGTCGCGGTGCAGTTCGAGCAGTCCTGCCACTGGCTGAGCCTGCCGAAGAACTACCTGGAACGGCCCATGGCCCTGGCCAATCCGGCCGCGGTGCAGATGTGCGAACAGCAGTGCGAGGCGCTGCTGGCCACCCTCGATGTGCAGGATGCGCTGCTGACTCGCGTGCGCCGCCTGCTCATGGTCCGGCCCGGCGACTTCCCGGACCTCGACGGCGCTGCCCGAGCCCTGCACACCAGCGGGCGCAGCCTGCGCCGGCACCTGGCGGCCATGGGCACCAGTTATCAACAGGTGCTGGACGAAGTGCGCAAGGGCCTTGCGCTGCAATACCTCAGCACGACGCAGCTGCCGCTGTTCGAAATCGCCGGCCTGCTGGGCTTCAACGACCCCTCCAACTTCCGCCGCGCGTTCCGCAAATGGACGGGCAGGCCGCCGAGCGATTATCGTGCCGGGCCGTGATGCCCATTCCCCGAGCGCCGCAGAGCGCACCGCCGTACCGGAGACGCCCGATGACCCAGTCCACCGCCCTGATCCGCGAAACCTTCCCCGTCGGCCCGTTGCAGTGCAACTGCACCCTGATCGGTGATCCGATCAGCAAGAAAGCCATCGTCGTCGATCCGGGTGGCAATCATGAGCAGATCCTGGCGCGCCTGGAGGCCCATGGCTTGAAACTGGTCAGCATCATCCATACGCATGCGCACCTCGATCACTTCCTCGCTTCCGGCGAACTGAAGAAAGCCACCGGCGCGACCCTGCACCTGCACAAGGAAGACCAGTTCCTCTGGGACAACCTGGAAATGCAGTGCCGCATGTTCGGCGTGCCCTACAAGCCGGTTCCGGCACCCGACCAGTGGCTGGCCGACGACGAGGAACTCGCCTGCGGTTGCGGTGTTGCCCTCCATACGCCAGGGCACACGCCGGGCTCCATGAGTTTCTGGTTCCCCGAAGCCAAGCTGCTGATCGCCGGTGACACCCTGTTCCGTCGGGGCATTGGCCGTACCGATCTCTGGGGCGGCGACTACGGCACCATCGAGCGTTCGATCAAGCAGCGCCTCTACAGCCTGGACGAGGACGCCACCGTGGTAACCGGTCATGGTCCGGACACCCGCCTGGGCGACGAGATGCGCGAGAATCCGTTCGTGCGGGCGTGATCCACGGAATTTTTACGCGTTCTGATGTCTAATTGCCCGCAGCCACACCGGCTAAAAGATTTCTCAGGAGTAAATCGTCCATGTTCTCCCCGCGTCGCCTGATCATCGCCGCTACCGCTTTCGCCATGCTCTCGGGCTGTGCTCAGAACCCCTACAACCAACAGGGTGAAGTCCAGGCTCCCGCCGAGGGCGGCATGAGCAAGACCGCCAAGTACGGTGCACTGGGCGCCCTGGCTGGCGCCGTGGCTGGCGCTGCGATCAATCACGACAACCGTGGCAAGGGTGCCCTGATCGGTGCTGCCGTGGCTGGCGCGGCCAGTGCGGGCTACGGCTACTACGTCGACAAGCAGGAAGCCGAACTCCGCCGCAGCATGGAAGGCACGGGTGTGCAGGTGCAGCGCCAGGGCGACAACATCAACCTGATCATGCCCGGCAACATCACGTTCGCCACCAACTCGGCGAATATCGCCAGCAACTTCTACGCTCCGCTGAACAACCTGGCGACTTCGTTCAAGCAGTACGACCAGAACAGCATCGAAGTGGTTGGTCACACCGACAGCACCGGCAGCCACCAATACAACATGAACCTGTCGCAACAGCGCGCCCAGAGCGTGGCCAACTACCTGACGGCCCAGGGCGTCAATGGTACCCGCGTGAGCTCCTTTGGCATGGGCCCGGACCAGCCGGTCGCCACCAACGCCAACGAGGCGGGCCGTTCGCAGAACCGCCGCGTGGAAATCAAGCTGACCCCCATCCCCGGCGCCCAGGCTCCGCAGCAGTAACGCTACCGCTCCACCGCCACGAGGCCCGCTGTTGCGGGTCTCGTCGTTTCTGCCGCTCGTCGTGCGATTACTGGCGCAACGCCAGTTGCCACTTTCCTGTCTAGACTGCGTTGCAGGGCTACGAGGAGCCCGGCCCGGGTCGTAGGCCATTGCCCCCAGAGGCGATGTCGAGGCCATGGAAAGGACAGGAGCGTGCATGGACGATCATCAATTCCCCGTATCCCGCAAATACCTTCTTCCGCTACTGGTAACGCTCGCGTTGATGCTCGTTTCCGGTGGCCTGGTGCTATGGCAATGGTTGGCCCTCGAAGCGCGTAACAGTGCTGAGTACGAGCAGCGATTCAGCATCGAGGCAGAGGAAATTGCCCAGCGTGTCAGCATCCGCATGCGTGCTTACGAGATGGTGCTGCGCGGCATGTCCGGCCTCATGGTGGGTAGCAGCGCTGTCTCGGCGGAGGAATGGGCACGGGCCACTGACCAGTTGCAGTTGCAGGAGCGCTATCCCGGGATCCAGGCGTTGGCCTGGGCGCGCTACCTGAAGCACGAGGAACTCAACGATTTCGTCGCGGAGATCTGGGACCAGGGGCGCCGCGAATTCCGGGTATTCCCCTCGGAACCTCGCGAGGAATACCTCGTGGTCCAGTACAGCAGCCCCATGGATTGGCGAAACCGCCGCACGCTGGGTTTCGACATGCTTACCGAAGCGGTGCGCATGGAAGCCATCAATTACGCCCGCGAAAGTGGCGAGGCCATCCTTACCGGACCGGTGAAACTTCGGCAGGAAACCGACCAGCAGGTGCAAAGCGGTTTGCTTCTGTATATGCCGGTGTATCGTCCGGACGCTCCCAGCAGCACGGTCGAGGAACGCCGTGCGGGACTGATTGGCATGGTGTGCGGTGCATTTCGTGTGAATGATCTGATGGAAGGCATCCTGGGGACCCAGGGCAGCCTTTACAGCATCGATCTCAAGGATATGGGAAGCCCGGAGGCCCCCATGCTGGATGTGGCAGATGAAAGCCACAAACCACGATTCCACCGGGTCGAGGAGTTGAAGCTGTTTGGCCGTACCTGGGCCCTGGGCGTGGGCAGCACGGCAAAATACGAAGCCATGCTGGGCAACAGCCGCATAGCGTTCAGCCTCTGGACCGGTCTTGCCGCTGCGGTGCTGCTGTCCCTGCTGGTGGGGGGGTATCTCTACCAGCGCGAGCGGCGTCTGCAGCTCAGTCTCTCCACCACCTCCAAACTCGCCGAGCGCGAAGAGCGTTTCCGCTTGCTGTTGCAGCATCTGCCCGTGGCCACGTTGACCTGCTCGGAAGATGGTCGAATCGAAATGGCCAATGCCCGGGCGGGGGAGTTGTTTCGTTGCACGGTGGATGAACTGGTAGGGCAGAATCTGCGTCGCTTCGTACCGGGCCTGGTGAACTTGCCGCAACAGCTCGCGGGTCAGACTCCCGCCGAACTGACTGAAGTGCAGGCCCAGCAGGATGACGGCGAGCGCATTGCGGTGGCCTACAGCCTCAGTACCTTTAATCACGGCAACGACCTGCGTTACCTGTTGAACCTGGTGGACCTGCAAGCACGCAAGAGTGCCGAGGAGCGCTTCCGCCTGGTGGTCGAAGCGTCCCCCAACGCCATCGTCCTGGTGGACACCCGGGGGCGCATTGCCATGGTCAACCGCCAGGCCGAACAGCTCTTCGGCTACAGCCGCCAGGAATTGCTCGAAGAGCCGGTGGAAAAACTGCTTCCCGAGGCCTTGCGCGAGGCCCATGTGGCGATGCGCGAAGGCTTCCAGCGCAAACCCGAGCAACGGCGCATGGGCAGCAACCGCGAACTCTTCGGCCAGCATCGCGACGGCACCATGATCCCGCTGGAAGTGGGCTTGTCCCCGATCCGGTCCGGCCGCGAAACCCTGGTGCAGGCGGTGATCATCGACATCACCGAGCGAAAGGCGGCGGAGCAGCGACTGCGCGACCAGGCCGAACAACTGATGTTGGCCAACCGCTACAAGTCGGAGTTCCTCGCCAACATGTCCCACGAGCTGCGCACGCCGCTGAACAGCATCCTGATTCTCAGCGACCAGCTGCGGCAGAACATGGTCGGTAACCTGACCGAGAAGCAGACCCGGCATGCCGACATCGTCCACCGTGCCGGCAGCGACCTGCTGCAACTGATCAACGATGTCCTCGACCTGGCCAAGGTCGAAGCAGGGCGCATGCAGCTCAAGCTCGAGCCGCTGAACGTCCAGGACATGCTTGCCGAACTGGATGGCAGCCTCCGGCCCATGGCCGAAATCAAGGGCCTGCGCCTGAACACCCACGTCCAGGCGGGCGTGCCGAGGGTTATCCACAGCGACCGTGTGCGCCTGCACCAGATCCTGCGCAACCTGTTGTCCAACGCCCTCAAGTTCACCGAGCAGGGCGAGGTGGAACTGTCGGTGGAACTGGACCCGGCCGCCGCGACCGACGAACGCGAAGTGCTGCGTTTCGCCGTGCGCGACACCGGCATCGGGATTCCCGAGGACCAGCACGACCGCATATTCCAGGCCTTCCAGCAGATCGATGGCTCCACCAGCCGGCGCTTCGGTGGCACCGGGCTGGGACTGGCCATCACGCGCCAACTGGTGCTCGCCCTGGATGGCGATATCACGCTGGAAAGCGTGCCGGGACGGGGCTCGCGCTTCATCGTCCGGCTGCCGGTGGCGGTCGCCGCCAGCCAGCCGAAGGATGACGAGGAACCGGCGCAACCGGTGCGCACTGGCCAGGGGCCGGCGGTGCTGATCGTCGAAGACGACGTCAACTTCGCCTCGGTGATCGCCGACGAAGCCCAGACCCATGGCTTCTCCAGCGTCCATTGCCGCAGCGGAAAACAGGCCATCGCGCTGCTGCAGAACGAACGCTTCGCTGCGGTCATCCTCGACATCCTGCTGCCGGACATCAGCGGCTGGCAGATATACCGGCGCCTGCGCGGTCACGCCAACCACCGCGCCACGCCGGTGAACATCATTTCCTGTGTGCCGCAGCCCCAGGACTGGAACGAGGACGCTACCCGTTACCTGGTCAAACCCATCGCCCGGGCAGATCTGGAGCAGGTGTTCCAGGACCTGGAGGGTGGGAGTCCACCGGAGGAGCGCAAGCTGCTGCTGGTGGAAGACGTGGATGTGGAGCGCGAGCACTACCGCGAGCACCTGGAGCAACTGGGCTTCAACGTGGTGGCCAGCGCCAGTGGCGAAGGGGCCCGGCAGGCTTATGCACAGGACGAATTCTCCGCCCTGGTGATCGACCTCGACCTGCCCGACCAGGATGGTTTCGAACTGCTCGACAGCCTCGACCGGGAACGTCCGCTGGACGGCTCGCGAGTCGTCATCAACACCGGTGTAGACGTCAATCAGCAGAACCTTCAGCGCCTGCGCCGCTATTCGGCGGTCGTGGTGCGCAAGGCGGGCGAGGACCTCGACAATCTCAGTTCGGCGGTCCAGGGCTTCCTCGCCGCCGTGCGCCAGCCACGCGGCAGCCTGGACATGGACCCGCTGGAAGGCAGCCGGGTGCTCCTGGTGGACGACGACGTGCGGAATATCTACGCCCTCAGTGCCCTGCTGGACGAGGCGGGTCTGAAGGTGACGGCCGCCGGCGACGGCCTGGAGGCCATCGAATGCTTCCAGCGTGAACCTTTCGATCTGATCCTGATGGACATGGCCATGCCCAAAATGGACGGCTACACGGCCACCCGCGTGCTCAAGCAGGAGCACGGTTGCGGTGTGCCGATCATCGCCCTGACCGCCCACGCGATGAAGGGTGACCGCGAGAAATGCATTACCGCAGGTGCCGACGACTACCTGGCCAAGCCAGTCAGTCGCCAGGAGTTGCTGGACATGCTCTACCGCTGGCTGGAACAACCAGGAGGTCGCCATGGCGCACCTGCAGCTTAAACAGGCCCCGGCGGACAACATCCTGCTGGTGGTGGATGACCGCCAGGAAAACCTCGCAGCCATGGAGGCGCTGCTGGACGACGGCGAATGGCAGGTGCGCACCGTGGATTCGGGCGAGGCCGCGCTGAGATGCCTGCTGGAAGAGGAAGTCGGGCTGGTGCTGCTGGACGTGCAGATGCCGCGCATGGACGGCTTCGAAGTGGCGCGGCTGATGCGCAGCAGCCCGCTGACCCGCTTCACGCCGATCATCTTCATTTCCGCCATTGCCCATACCCAGGACGCTGTGCTGCGTGGCTATACCTCCGGTGCGGTGGATTTCATCCTCAAACCTTTCGACCCCCAGGTGCTGCGCCACAAGATCCAGTCACTGCTGGCACACGAGCGCAATCGGCGCGATCTGCTGCAACTCAGCCAGCAGCTCGACAGCGCCCGCGCCTTCAACGCCTCGGTGCTGGAGAACGCCGCCGAGGGCATCCTGGTGGTCGGCGAAGACGGCCTGATCAGTTTCGCCAACCCGGCCATGGCGAAAATGCTCCAGGGCAGCGTGGACGACCTGGAAGGCCGGCCATTGCTGAGCCTGATCGCCCATCCCGAGATGACGGGCGAATGGAAACTCTCGGATTTCTACCGCCACTGGAAGCAGAACGAGACCTACCGCCTGCATGACGCCAGCCTCAAGACCATGGGCGGCGAGCGACTGCCAGTGGCGTTGTCGTCCTCGCCACTGCCGCGCTTGCAGCGCTCGATGGTGGTCATTGCCCTGGACATGTCCGTGGTACGCCAGCTGCACGCGCAACTGGAGTCCCAGGCAATCACCGATGCCCTCACCGGGCTGCTCAATCGCCGTGGCTTCCACCAGGCGTTGGAGGCGTCCCTGGCGCGCATCGAGCGCAACGGCAAGCGCATGGCAGTGCTCTACCTCGACCTGGACGGCTTCAAGCTGATCAACGACTCCCTCGGCCATGAAGCCGGCGACCGTGTGTTGCGGCGGGTGGCGGAGCAGTTGAAAAACTGCCTGCGCCCGTACGACATCCTGGCGCGCATGGGCGGCGACGAATTCACCGCGCTGCTGGATACCCTCGATCACCCCGAGGACGCCGCGCGGGTGGCGGAGAAACTCATCGAACTGGTCTCGGTGCGCCACCGTATCGAGGGCATCGACGTCACCCTCGGTGCCAGCGTCGGCATCGCCTGCTTCCCCGAGTGCGGGCAGAGCGTGGACGGCCTGCTGCGCGCGGCGGACATCGCCATGTACGAGGCCAAGCGCTCGGGTCGCCAGCAGTACCGCTTCTATTCGCCGGAGATGAACGGTCGTGCCCGCTCCCGCCTGATGCTGGAGGAAAGCCTGCGCAATGCCATCGAGCAGAGCGACTTCCACCTGGTCTACCAACCGCAGGTCAACCTGGAGACCGGTCGCCTGCGCGGTTTCGAGGCGTTGTTGCGCTGGGAACACCGAGTAGCCGGCACCGTGGCGCCCAATGTGTTCATCCCGCTGCTGGAGGAAACCCGCCTGATCAACCGCCTGGGTGACTGGGTACTGCGGGAAGGGGCCCGCCAGTGCAGTACCTGGCAGTCGTCGTTCGGCGACGACCTGGTGGTGAGCCTGAACGTCAGTCCGGTGCAGTTCGGCATGCCGCAACTGGTGGATGACCTGCGGCGGGTACTCGGCGAGTTCGGCCTGCGCCCCGAACAGCTGGAGGTAGAAGTCACCGAAAGCGCGTTGATGCAGGACCTGGAGCTGACCCGCGAGCAACTTCGGCAATTGCGAGCGCTGGGGGTGCGTATCGCCATCGACGACTTCGGCACCGGCTATTCGTCCCTGGCTTACCTGCGGCACTTCGAGCTGGACACGCTGAAGATCGATCGCCTGTTCATTTCCAACATGCTGGAGTCGCGGCGCGATGCAGCGGTGGTCAGCACCATCATCGACCTCAGCCGCCACCTGGGCCTGGAGGTAATCGCCGAAGGGGTGGAAACCCTGGCCCAGCGCGACTGGCTGCTGGAACACGGCTGTACATTCATGCAGGGCTTCCTGGTGGCGCCAGGGCTGCCGGTGGTCAAGGCCGAGGTCTTTCCACGGGTGGTGGACTGGGTCGCGTTGCGCGAAGGCGCGGACAGCGTTGTGGTCTCTCCCTGACACTGAGGTGAGGCCATCGCGCACACCGGAAATCGCGGGCCTACACTTCATTTGTCAGGGCATCGGGCGCGCGCCCCCTGCCTATTGAGAAAAGGAGGCTCCATGTACTGCTTTGTTGTGGCGTATCCCAATGCACCGGGCGCCAAGTTCGACTTCACCTACTACTGTGAGGAACACATCCCACTCCTGGCCCGCCTGATCGGCGAAAACCTGGTGAAGCTCGAAGTGCGCAAGGGTCTGGCTGCAGCGGATGGCGCGGTGGCGCCGTTCATCTGCATGGCCAATATCTGGGTACTGTCGGTGGATGAATTGCGCAGCACGCTGGAACTGAACGGCGACGAGATCAGCGCCGATATCGCCAACTACACCAACCTGGCGCCCCTGCTCCAGGTGGATGAGGTGCTACAGACGCCCTAGAGCAAGAAAAAGCCCGCCGATCGGCGGGCTTTTCGTATCCGGCTCAGGCTGCCGGGAATTGCTGGTGCAGCCGGGCGAGCTGGGCGTCCTTGGCTTCCCACAGGCGGTTCACCCATTGCTGGAAGGCCAGACGGTACTGCTCATCCTGGTCGTAGTTCTTGCCGATGAACTCGCGGGGGATATCCAGCTTCTCGATGCGTACCACGACCTGGCGCAGTCGGCCCGCCAGCAGGGCCCAGAAGCTCGGATTGCCGTCCGGGTAGTGGATGGTCACGTTGACCAGCGAATGCAGCTGCTCGCCCATGGCGTCGAGTACGAAGGCGACGCCGCCTGCCTTGGGCTTGAGCAGGTACTGGAACGGCGAACCCTGTTGGTCGTGCTTGGCGCGGGTGAAGCGGGTGCCTTCGAGGAAGTTGAAGATGCCCACCGGGTTGTCGCGGAACTTGGCGCAGGTGCGACGGGTGGTTTCCAGGTCCTTGCCTTTCTTCTCCGGGTGCTTGGCCAGGTAGGCCTTGGAGTAGCGCTTCATGAAGGGGAAATCCAGCGCCCACCAGCACAGGCCGATCACCGGGACCCAGATCAGTTCCTGCTTGAGGAAGAAGCGCAGCAGGCGGATGCGGCGATTGAACAGGTGTTGCAGGACCAGGATGTCCACCCAGCTCTGGTGATTGCTGGTGACCAGGTAGCTGTGCTGGTAATCCAGCCCGGCCAGCCCGTCGACGTCCCAGCGGGTGTCGCGCACGAGGCGCATCCACAGCTTGTTGCAGCTGATCCAGCCCTCGGCGATGAAGCTTGCAGCCCAGTTCAGCGCGCCCTTGGTGGCACGGAAGGGCAGCAGCAGCTTCAGCAGCGTGACGGCGAACAGCGGCAGGCACCAGAACAGGGTGTTGAGCACCAGCAGGACAGCTGCCAGGGCGCCGAGCAGGGGAGAGGGGACAAAGCTGAGCATGGAAGGGTGGAGCCTCACCGTGGGTGGTCGTGGCCACCGCGTCATTGGATAGGGCCCGCTGCATTCCATGACTGCGGGCAGAATGGTGGCAAAGGTTAACGGTTGTTCACTCAACTGCAAGCGCGAAGGGTGACCGGGTGGTCGAACAGGTCGCGGCGCGAAGGGGGAAGGGCAGCTTTTTTGTGGGGGCGAATTCATTCGCTAAGCAGGCCGTAGGCGTGCCCACGGGATTCACTGGGGCTGCTGCGCAGCCCTTTGCGAATGAATTCGCCCCCACATGGGAGTGCAACGACTCAGCTTTCGTTACTGCAAGCCGCCTGAATCGCCGTCAGGGCAACGGTGTGGATGATGTCGTCCACCTGCACATTGCGCGGCAGGTCGTTCACCGGCTTGCGCAGGCCCTGGAGCATCAGGCCGGCGCTGGCCACGTGATCGGCCAGTTGCGCTTCCTTGTAGGCCGCATCGCCGTGGGCGAGGTCGGGGAAGACGAACACCGTCGTGCTGCCATCGCGGCTGGCGGTGGCGTAGGGCAGGGGGCCTTCGATGGGCAGTTCGGGGCGGGCGGCGCGGGCCAGGCGGGCGGCTTCGCGGACCTTGGCCAGTTCTGCTTCTTCGGTTGAGTCGCAGATCATCGCTACCCGTGGCGTTATCCCCAATGCCTCGGCGGAGTCCGCACTTTGCAGGGCGATTTCCGCCAGGTCGCTGGCGTCGGGGTCGGGGTTCACCGCGCAGTCTCCGTAGACCACCACCTGTTCGGGCAGCAGCATCAGGTAGACGGAGGAGGCGATGCGGTAGCCGGGCGCCGATTTGATCAGCTGCAGCGCCGGGCGAATGGTGTTGGCCGTGGGGTGGATGGCGCCGGACACCAGTCCGTCCACTTCATCCAGCGCCAGCATCATGGTGCCAAGCACCACGTTGTCTTCCAGCTGAGCCGTGGCCATGGGGGCGTTGAGGCTCTTGTTCTGGCGCAACTCCACCATGGGCTGGACATAGCGTTCGCGAACCTTGTCCGGATCGAGGATTTCCAGGCCTGCGGGCAATTCGATGCCCTGCGCCTTGGCCACGGCATGGACATCGTCCGGCCTGGCCAGCAGTACGCAGTGGGCGATGCCCCGTGCCTGGCAGGCGGCGGCTGCCTGCACGGTGCGCGGCTCGCTGCCTTCAGGCAGGACGATGCGCTTGCCGGCGAGCTGGGCTTGCTGGATCAGGCGGTGGCGGAACGCCGGGGGAGACAGGCGCGGGGTCGCGCTGGGAGCGCCGCAGCGGGCGCGCAGCCAGTCGAGGTCAAGATTGCGGGCGACGAACTCGGTAACTTTCTCCGCGCGCTCCCGGTCGTCCACCGGAATTTCCTTGTTCATCCGGTTGAGGTTGGTGGCCGTGTCATAGGTGCCGGTAGCCACGCCCAGCACCGGCAGTCCGCCTTGCAGGGCACCACGGCAGAGTTCCAGGGTGCGCGGGTCGGGCTGGATGTCGCTGGAGAGCAGCAGGCCGGCCAGCGGCACGCCGTTCATGGAGGCCAGGCTGGCGGCGAGGATGATGTCGTCGCGATCGCCCGGCGTCACCACCAGCATGCCCGGCTTGAGCTGCTGCACGGTATTGGGCACGGTCCGCGCGCAGACCACGATCTTCTGCACGCGGCGCTGGTCGAAGTCGCCGGCGTTGATCACCTGGGCCTTCAGCAAGTCGGCGACGTCGCGGGTCCGCGGGGCATTCAGCTCGTCCAGCCAGGGCACACTGCCCAGCAGGCGGAAATCGTCACCGCGCAGCAGGGGCGACTGCTCCTTCAGCCGACGGGAGAACTCGTCGTCGCGCACCTTGTTGAGGATCACCCCGAGGACCTTCGGGTCACGTGGTCCGCCGAACTGCTGAGCCTGGATCTCCAGGCGGTCGGACAGCTCCGAGAGGCTCTCGTCTTCCGGCGCCGACACCAGGATCACATCAGCGTCCAGGCTCTTGGCCAGATGGAAGTTGATGCGCGCCGCGTAGCTGGCGTGGCGGGTCGGCACCATGCCTTCGACGATCACCACATCCTTGTCCTGCGCGGCCTGCTGGAACAGGCCGGTGATGTCTTCCAGCAGTTCGTCCAGCTGGCCGTCGGCGAGCATCCGCTCCACCTGGGACTGGGCCAGCGGCATCGGCGGTTTCAGGCCGTGGGTGCGCGCCACCAGCTCGGTGGAGCGCTCCGGGCCGAGGTCGCCAGGATGAGGCTGGGCCACCGGCTTGAGGAAACCGACCTGCAGGCCGGCCAGTTCCAGGGCGCGCACCAGGCCCAGGCTGGTGGAGGTCAGGCCGACGCCGAATCCGGTCGGGGCGATGAAAAAGCAGTGCATGGGGCTCCTTGGTGAAATCGGTTCAGGCAAGCAGGCCTAGGGTATCGAGGGCGATCTGGCGTTCTTCGTTGGTCGGCACCACCAGCACGCGCGGATGGCCGCGCTGGTGGATGGGACCGGCGATGCCGCGCACGCAGCGGGCGTTGGCTTCGCGGTCGATGGCCAGGTTGAGCAGCTTCAGGTGGTCCACCGTGCGGCTGCGCACAAGGGGTGAATTCTCGCCGATCTCGCCGGTGAAGATCAGCCCGTCCAGCTGCGGCAGGGCGCAGCTTACCGCCGCCAGGGTCTTGGCCAGGCGGTAGCAGAAGACTTCGATGGCCAGGGTGGCGCCGGCGTGGCCCTGGTCGCGGGCCGTCTCCAGGCTGCGCATGTCCTTGGTCAGCTCGGAGAGACCGAGCAGGCCGCTTTCCTGGCGCAGCACCTGGTCAATCTTCTCCAGGCTCCAGCCCAGGCTGCGATGCAGCTGGGTATAGAGGTGCGGGTCGATATCGCCACAGCGGTTGGCCATCACCAGGTTCATGCTGGCGTCGCGGCTCTGGCCGTTGACGATGGCGCAGGCCGAGCTGTGCTCGCCGATGTGCGCGGAAAGCCAGCAGCTGTCGCCGAGGGCGAGTCCGGCCAGTTCTGCGGCACGGCGGCTGACGAAGCGGTGACTGTTGCCGTGGAAGGCATAGCGGCGCAAGCCGTGGTCGCGGTAGACGGCATCCGGCAGGGCGAGGCGGTAGACGTGCTCGGGCATGCTCTGGTGGAAGGCCGTATCGAACACCGCCACATGGGGCAGGTTCGGCAGCAGGTGCATGGCGGCTTCGATACCGATCAGGCTGGCCGGCATCTGCTGCGGCGCCAATGGCACCAGGGCCTGCAGTCGACGGATCACCTGGGCATCCACGCGGCAGGCGGAGTTGAACAGCTCGCCACCGTGCAGCACGTGGTGGCCGACGCCGTGCAGCTTGCCGCCGGCCGCAGCCTGGACGATGGGCATCAGCTGTGACAGCGCGGAGCGATGGTCGGCGTTGGGGATCATCAGGCTGTCCTTGTCGCCGCCGCGCTGCCAGCGCAGTTCGGCATTGCGGCTGCCGAGCCCGTCGGCCATGCCGTGGAGGATGAACTGACTGTGAGCCTCGTTGACCAGGGCGAAGCGCAGGGACGTCCTGCGGGCGTGGATCACCAGGATGTTGCGTGCGGGCATCAGGTTTCCTCGGTGGGAACGGCCGCCAGCCCCTGGGCGCACCAGCCGCAGGGAAAGAGGCGACCCAACTGGTCGGCGCGTTTTGCGGGGTCGAGTACCCAGGCGCGCGACTGCCAGGGCGGCTGGTGCCGCAAGTGCTGAGTATGGCCGCAGGAAAGCACTGCCACCCAGTGACCGTCCTCGTCTTGCCTGTACCCGACCAGGCGGGGCCGCCCGTCAGCGTTCGGGTCGCAATCGACTGGCCGCGCGGTTAAACTTGCTCGTTCATCATTCATTTGCAGAAGGTCTCGCACCATGCTGATCGCCGCCAACAAGGCCGTGTCCATCGACTATACCCTTACCAACGACGCCGGTGAGGTGATCGACAGCTCCGCCGGCGGCGCTCCGCTGGTGTACCTGCACGGCGCCGGCAACATCATCGCAGGCCTGGAGCGCGCCCTTGAAGGCAAGCAGGTTGGTGACGAGCTGAACGTTGCTGTCGAGCCTGAAGATGCCTACGGCGAATACAGCGCCGAGCTGGTCGCAACCCTGGACCGCGCCATGTTCGAAGGCGTCGACCAACTGGAAGTCGGCATGCAGTTCCACGCTTCCGGCCCGGACGGCAGCATGCAGATCGTCACCATCCGCGACATCGACGGCGACGACGTCACCGTTGACGGCAACCACCCGCTGGCTGGCCAGCGCCTGAACTTCAAGGTCAAGGTCGTTACCGTGCGTGATGCCAGTGACGAAGAGATCGCTCACGGTCACATCCACGGCGAAGGCGGTCACCACCACTGACCGGTCGTCCGCGACTGTCGTCCCGGCAAATCGCGAATCGGCTGCTAAGCTGAGAAAACCGAAAAGGCGCCCCGGGGCGCCTTTTTTGTCCGCTGTGAAATCCCTGAGATTCTCGAGGAGTCAGTCATGAGTGCCTTTCACGACCTCAATCTACGTGCGCTCGACGGTCAGGACCTGCCGTTGGCGCCGTACAAGGGCCAGGTGGTGCTGGTGGTGAATGTCGCCTCCAAGTGCGGCCTGACGCCCCAATACGCCGGGCTGGAAAAGCTCTATCAGCAATACCGTGACAAGGGTTTCACCGTGCTGGGTCTGCCGTGCAACCAGTTCGCCGGGCAGGAGCCGGGCAGCGAGGACGAGATCCGCGAGTTCTGCAGCCTGAACTACGGCGTGACCTTCCCGCTGGGCAGCAAGATCGAGGTCAACGGTTCGGCTCGCCATCCGCTGTATCGCCTGCTCGCGGGTGAGGGCGCCGAGTTCCCCGGCGAGATCACCTGGAACTTCGAGAAGTTCCTCGTCGGCAAGGACGGCCGCGTGCTGGCGCGTTTCTCGCCGCGCACCGCACCGGAAGACCCCGCGCTGATCCAGGCTGTCGAAAAGGCCCTGGCCTGATCCACCCCCCCGCACTCATGAACGCTTGACCGTAGGAGCCAGCTTGCTGGCTCCTACGGTTTCTTCCCCGGCAGTATCTTCCCCGGCTTTTAGTGCTCGATCAGCATCGTCAATAGTGCTGGGCAGGGCGAGACGACCGGTCATATGCTCGCCGCCATGACCAGTATCCGACTCGACAAACGCGACCTCATCCTCGCCAAGGGCTCCCAGGTGATGACCCGCCGTGGCTACCACGGCACCGGCGTGCAGGAGATCGTCCAGGCCGCAGGCATCCCCAAGGGCTCCTTCTATCACTACTTCGCCAGCAAGGAAGACTTCGCCGTCCAGGCGCTGGAGTACCTCTACCTGCCGCGACTGGATCGTTATGCACAGGCCCTGGGCAATTCCGCATTGAGTCCGTGCCAGCGCATCCTCGGCTACTACCGCGAGCTGCTGGTGCACTTCTCCAGCCGCGAAAAACCGGAATACCACTGTTTCATCGGCAGCCTCGGTTTCGAGATGGCCGAACTCTCGCCGGCTATCGGCGAACAGGTGGAACGCATCCTCCAGGGCTCGGTGGACATCCTCCAGGCCTGCCTGGAAGAGGCCGTGGCCGCTGGCGAGCTGTCCGCCGATGAGGACTGCGCCAACCTCGCGGCCTTCATCGCCAATGCCTGGCAGGGCGTGCTCACGCGCCTGAAGGTAGGCGGCGGCACCCTACCCATGAATGCATTCGTCGACCGTCTGGAGCTTCTGCTCCGGGCGTAATTTTTCAATGCCTTGAAACCGAGACGACCGGTCATATGGCCGGCCACAGGAGAACCCATGACCGCTCCCGTACAAGCCCTCTTCGAACCCTTCCGCCTCGGCGGCCTGGAACTACCCACCCGCGTGGTAATGGCGCCGATGACCCGCTCCTTCTCGCCGGGCGGCGTGCCCAACGCCAAGGTGGTGGAGTACTACCGTCGCCGTGCCGCTGCGGGCGTCGGCCTGATCATTACCGAGGGCACCACCATCGGTCACAAGGCTGCCAACGGTTATCCCCACGTACCGCGTTTCTTCGGTGAAGACGCCCTGGCTGGCTGGAAGGAAGTCGTGGACGCCGTACACGCCGAAGGCGGCCGCATCGTTCCGCAGCTCTGGCACGTGGGCAACGTGCGTCGCCTGGGCACCGAGCCGGACGCCAGCGTTCCCGGTTATGGCCCGACGGAAAAAGTGAAGGACGGCCAGGTCGTAGTCCATGGCATGACCAAGGACGACATCCAGGAAGTGGTCGCCGCCTACGCCCAGGCTGCGCGTGACGCCAAGGCGATCGGCATGGACGGCGTTGAAATCCATGGCGCCCACGGCTACCTGATCGACCAGTTCTTCTGGGAAGGCACCAACCAGCGCACCGATGAATACGGTGGCAGCCTGGCCAACCGCTCGCGCTTCGCCATCGAAGTGATCCAGGCCATCCGCGCCGCAGTCGGCCCGGACTACCCGATCATCTTCCGCTACTCCCAGTGGAAGCAGCAGGACTACACCGCGCGCCTGGTGACCACCTCCGAAGCCCTGGCTGATTTCCTCAAGCCGCTGTCCGACGCCGGTGTGGATATCTTCCACTGCTCGACCCGCCGCTTCTGGGAGCCGGAGTTCGAAGGCTCCGAACTCAACCTGGCCGGCTGGACCCGCCAGCTCACCGGCAAGCCTACCATCACCGTCGGCAGCGTCGGCCTGGACGGCGAGTTCCTGCAGTTCATGGTCAAGACCGACAAGGTCGCCCAGCCGGCCAATATCGAAGGCCTGCTGGAGCGCCTGAACAAGGAAGAGTTCGACCTGGTCGCCGTGGGCCGCGCCCTGCTGGTGGACCCGGACTGGGCCGTGAAAGTGCGCGAAGGCCGCATGCAGGACATCCTGCCGTTCAGCCGGGATGCGCTGGGCAGCCTGGTGTAAGGCACTGGAATGAAGGAGCCCCGCTTAGGCGGGGCTTTTTTTGCCCGGATGGAGCTACTGCCTGCCCCATTGCCCCCTCACCCCCGGCCCCTCTCCCGCAAGCGGTAGAGGGGTGACTCGCGCCTGTCACGCGGCATCCATCCTGCACGGAAGGCCCCCTCTCCCTCTGGGAGAGGGCTGGGGTGAGGGCAGCATCCGCCGCGCCGAGTCCCCTCAAACCCTCATTCAGTTGGGCTGACATCACACCCTCCCGCGGTCACTGTGCGCGCACCACAACAAGCGCCGGCACACCGGCCGAAGGAGTCACCCATGCGCATTGGCCTGGTAGTGGATGCCACCTGCGACCTGCCCCAGGATTTTCTCCTCACACACCGCATCCCCGTGCTGCCCATTCGCATCCGACTGGCTGAGCATTCCCTGGTGGATCGCCGGGTCCCCCAGGCGACCCAGGCCTTCTACCGCGAACTGCTGCCCAAGGTTGGCGCGGCCGATCGTAGCGAGCCGCTGCAGGTGGTGGAGATGCAGGAGTGGTTCCTGGAAGAGCTGGTCACCCGTTTCGACCATGTGATCTGCCTGACGATTTCCGCCCAGCGCAGCGCGATCTTCGAGCACGCCACCCAGGCCTCCTTCGGCCTGCTACAGCGCTATCGCGACCGTCGTTCGGCGGCTGGCGTGGCCGGGCATTTCGCGATGCGCGTGGTGGATGGCGGCAATATTTTTGCCGGCACCGCTGTGTTGGCCGCCGAGGCGGTGCGGCTGATCGGCGATGGCGCCCACCCCAATGCGGTGCGTGCGCGGATAGAACAGCTGGCGGGCCAGGTCTGCACTTTCCTCCTGCCGGACGATCTGGGCCATCTGCGCCAGCGTGGATTCCAGAAAGGCGAACGCAGCGGCCTGCTCGATCGCCTGCGGGGTGCGGCACTGGGGCTGGGGTCGCTGTTGGATGTGAAACCGGTGATCAGCGTGCAGCAGGGGGAGGACAAGCCCGTGTCGCTGGCCCCCAGCTTCGACAAGGCGGCGGAGAAGCTGCTGGCCCATGCGAGATCGCGGGTATTGGCGGGTGAGCTGCTGGCGCCGCAGTTGTGCATCAGTTATGCCGGCGAGCTGTCGCTGGTACGTGACCTGCCGGGCTTCGCCGAACTGGAGGCAGCCTGTGTCGAGCGTGGGGTTGCCCTGCATCTGTCGATGCTGAGCCCAACCGGCGCGATCAACCTGGGGCGTGGCGCGCTGAGCCTGGCCTACGCCGCGCCACCGGCGGCGTTCTCCTAGGCCTGCGGGGGCAGGCTGCTGCCGGCCGGGACGTCCGGCTCCGGACGGCGTGCATGTGCCAGGTACTGCTCGAACTGCTGGACGATGGCCTCCCAGCCCTGACGGCCGGCGTGCATGCGCGCATTGAGTCGCACGCGACGCAGGCATTCCGGGTCTTCCAGCAGCCAGGTCGCTGCCTCGACGAAGCTGCCCGGCTCGTCCGGCAAGGCCAGTGCGCCGTTGTGCCCATGGCGAATGTGCTGGGCTGCGGCCGCCTGGTCGAAGGCGACTACCGCCAGCCCGGAGGCCAGGGCTTCCAGCACCACATTGCCGAAGGTTTCCGACAGGCTCGGGAAGAGGAACAGGTCACCGGATGCGTAGTGACGGGCCAGCTCCTCGCCGCGTTGCACGCCACAGAAGATGGCGTCCGGTAGCGCGCGTTGCAGAGCCGTGCGTTGCGGACCGTCGCCCACCACCACCAGCTTCAGTCGCAGCTGTGGATAACGTTCCTGCAGGCGCTGGAATGTCTCGCCGAGCAGGCCGAGGTTCTTCTCCGCAGCCAGCCGCCCGACGTGGATCACGGCGATCTCCTGATCCCCCACGCCCCACTCTGCACGCAGTTCCGGGCAGCGGCGGGCGGGGTTGAACAGCTGGCTGTCTACACCTCGCGACAGAAGTTGCAGGCGCTCGAAGCCGCGCCGGGTAAGGTCCTGCAACTGGCTCACGCTGGGCACCAGGGTCAGCCGCGTGGCGTTGTGGAACCAGCGCAGGTAGTTGGTCAGCAAGCGGGTCAGCAGGCCCGCGCCGTAGTGGCCGGTGTACTGCTGGAAGTTGGTGTGGAAACCGCTGACCACGGGAATCCCCAAGCGCCGGGCAGCACGCAGCGCGGAGAAGCCAAGCGGACCTTCGGTGGCGATGTAGAGCACATCCGGTTTGCGCTGGCGCCAGCGGCGCAACAGTTTGTGCAGGCAGGACTGGCCCCATTGCAAACCGGGGTAGCCCGGCAGCGGCCAGCCGCGAATCAGCAGCAGCTCATCGTCGCTCCGGCGGCCCTGGTCGCAGGACTGGCGCGGACGCACCAGTTGCAGCCGGTGTCCGGCGGCGCGGAGGCCATCACTGAGGCGGCCAAGGGTATTGGCCACGCCGTTGACTTCGGGCAGGAAGGTTTCGCTGATCAGCGAGATGTACAGGGGCGCTATGGTCATGCAGGCAGTGTCGGTACTGGCGATGTAGCCCGTGTGACAGCGGGATGACCGATGAATGACGAGGCCTCCGGGGGGAGTTCACGGGGCGATAGGGCGTGTCCTGAAGGAACGCCTGTCGCCCCCCGCCGGGTGCGCCGCTGGACCCTCCTAGACTTGTTAGGGCATGTCCCTCATGCCGGCGGGGCCCCGTAATCCTTTGCTTCCAGGCTCAGGCCAGCGGATGGCCCGGCAGTGACCACGTCCCTCCTGACGTGATGGGCAATGCATCTGCGCCGGACCCTCACCGGCAGCGGATCGATCCAACCAACGGACCTTTCCCGTCCGTGGCTGGGTGCCCCGCCTCTACGGCCAGGTAGAGGCTCACTCTGAATCTCCCGGAGGTTCGAGATGAACAAAGTGCTCGTTATAAGCGGCTTCGCGGCATGCCTGCCGCTGATGGCCTTCGCCGACGCCAGGATGGAGGCTGAACTGAACGGCCTCGATATTGATCTGGCGCTGAGTGCGCCGTTGATCCAGCCGGTCAATGCTTCTGCCATCAGCCGGGGCGCCAGTCAGGTTCTCAAACTCACCAACCGCGGTACGCAAGCTGCCCACTGTGGGGTTGTACCGGGCGTGGCCGACGCCATGCGCCCGGCGGGCAAGCGAGTGCGGCTCGAACCGGGCGCCAGCGCGCTGATTATCGTGGACAGCCGACCAATAGGCCGGAGCACGAATGCCAGGCTTTCCTGCACCCCTGAACGGAGCTCATAACACCATCCTCGGCAGGGTACCCACAGGTTTCACTGGGTACCTTGCCGCGACGGTGGAGAAGGAAATCGCCGAGCGCTTCCAGCAGAAGATGGAAATGCAGGCCAAGGAAGCGCGGGAGAATCCGATCAGTATCCAGGCTTGAACTGCAGTTCGGACTGTCTGTAGGAGCGAGCTTGCTCGCGAAGCATCGTGCTCGCCCGTTCGCGAGCAAGCTCGCTCCTACCCGTCAGTAGCCCGCCTGCTTCAGATTCCACGTTCTAGAACATGCACTCAGCGAACCAGCTGGCCGGACTGCTTCTGCAGGGCCAGATCACCCTGCTCGCGTACCCAGAACAGGGTCGCACCAGCCACGGCAGCCGGCATCATCAGGATGTTCACGAAGGGAATCATCAGCGCCAGGTAGGTGATGCCGCCGAAGCCCAGGCTCTGCCAGCGCTTCTCGCGCAGCCAGGCGAGCATCTCGTTCCAGCCCAGCTTGTGGTTGTCCGCCGGGTAGTCGATGTACTGCACCGCCATCATCCAGATACCGAATACGATCCACAGCGGCGCGGCCAGCAGGTTCACGCCCGGAATGAAGGACAGGATCAGCAGGGCGCCGGCACGCGGGAGGAAGTAGGCCAGCTTGCGCAGTTCGCGGCCCACGGTGCGCGGGATCATCGCCATCAGCTCGGCCCAGCTGAAGGTCGGGAAGTCGTCCTGGCCGCGAACGACCACTTCCACCTTTTCCGCGAGGAAGCCGTTGAAGGGCGCGGCGATGATATTGGCCAGCATGGTGAAGCTGAAGAACACCAGCACCAGTACCAGCAGCACGAAGAGCGGCCAGATCAGGTACTGGAGGAAGCTCAGCCAGTCCGGAAGGCTGGGCATGAAGGCATCGACCCAGCCGCTGAATTCCCCTACGGCGAAGCCGATCAGCCCGGCGAACAGCAGCAGGTTCACGCTCAGTGGCAGCAGGACGAAGAGGCGCAGTCCGGGACTCAGGACAAGCTTCAGTCCTTCGCCCAGGTATTGCGGCCCGGATAGTGCGGGTGCAGGCATGGTGGTTCCCCAAGGTTGCAAACGCGCCGACCTTAACGGCTTTGCCGGCGCCGTGGAAAGCCCGGAAAAAGCTCGGAACAAATTTGCTCGCGGTTATGCAAATAGCTGCGTCCTATGGCGTGGATTGAGAGCGGGTATTTCCGCTATCGAAGGGCGCTCGGTAAGCTTGCGCCCATTCCTGGCGAATCGCTAATCGATGGCCAGACCCGGTTCAACGGGGCCACTGCATCCAAAGCCTTCCCCAAGTGCCGCAGTGGCCCCTTTTTATGCCCAGCTGGGCGGGAGTCAGCCATGTCCGAAGCACGTCATTCGCGGGTCATCATCCTCGGTTCCGGTCCTGCCGGTTACTCCGCGGCTGTCTACGCCGCCCGCGCCAACCTCAAGCCGCTGCTGATCACCGGTATGCAGGCGGGCGGGCAGCTGACCACCACCACCGAAGTCGACAACTGGCCGGGCGACCCCCACGGCCTGACCGGCCCGGCGCTGATGCAGCGCATGCAGGAACACGCCGAGCGTTTCGAGACCGAGATCGTCTTCGACCACATCAACGCCGTGGACCTGGCCGGCAAGCCCTTCACCCTGGTCGGTGACAGCGGCACCTACACCTGCGATGCCCTGATCATCGCCACCGGCGCCAGCGCCCGTTACCTGGGCCTGCCCTCGGAAGAGGTGTTCATGGGCAAGGGCGTTTCCGCCTGCGCTACCTGCGATGGTTTCTTCTACCGCAACCGCGAAGTGGCGGTGGTGGGTGGCGGCAACACCGCCGTGGAAGAGGCGCTGTACCTGGCCAACATCGCGAGCAAGGTGACCCTGGTGCATCGCCGCGAGACCTTCCGTGCCGAGAAAATTCTCCAGGACAAGCTGAAAGCGCGCATCGCCGAAGGCAAGATCGAGCTCAAGCTGAATGCCGAAGTGGACGAAGTGCTGGGCGATGCCATGGGCGTCACCGGCGTGCGCCTCAAGCGCAACGATGGCGGCACTGACGAGCTGAAGGTGGACGGTCTGTTCGTCGCCATCGGCCACACCCCGAACACTTCGTTGTTCGAAGGGCAGCTGACGCTCAAGGACGGCTACCTGGTGGTCAACGGCGGCCGTGACGGCAACGCCACCGCCACCAATATCCCCGGCGTGTTCGCGGCCGGCGATGTGGCCGACCATGTCTATCGCCAGGCCATCACCTCAGCCGGCGCCGGCTGCATGGCCGCCCTGGACGTCGAGCGCTACCTCGACGCGCAATAAGATTCAGCCTGATGAAGAAAAGCCCCGCCGATGCGGGGCTTTTTCTTTTCAATGGCATCGGAGACCTACGTTGGGCCGCGCTGCACTTGGCCCAACCTACGGGTGGGCCCGCGCCCATTTCGTAGGTTGGGCTGAGCTCGGCGAAGCCCAACACGACGGGTCCGAATTGGGTGCTGACGTTGGGCCGCGCTGCGCTTGGCCCAACCTACGGTGAGGTCCGCGCTCATTTCGTAGGTTGGGCTGAGCTCGGCGAAGCCCAACGCAACGGAGCCCGAAGCGCGCACTGAGGTCTGTATCAGACCCACGTATTCAACGACAGCGTCCGCGCACTCATGCGCCGGTATAACCCTTGGGCTTCCAGCAGCAGGGCTTGCCGGTCCACGGTCAGTTCGATCGCCTTGCGGCCTTCCGCCTCGCAGCGATACAGGCTTTGCTGGGGCTGCTGGCGCAGGCATTGGTAGCGCATGTGGCGGGCTTCGACGCGCATGGTCGACAGGTCGATGTAAGCGACATGCAGCTGCTCGCTCTGGCCTGTTCCCAGGTCGCAACGATGCAGCGCCGGCGTGTGAGTGAAGGGCGTGCCGGAAAGCATCACCAGCTGGCATGGATCAAGATCGCGGCGGTGCTGGCCGTCGAGCAGCCAGCGGCCGCGGATGTCACGGCTCAGGCGCAGGCTGCGCGAACCCTGGTTTTCCACTTTCAGCCAGAGATGGCGGAAGCGCCAGCGCGGATCGCTGTCCAGCACGTAAGTGGCGGCGATGCTGTGGCCATTGCGGTTCTGCAGCAAATGGCTGCTGGCATGGATTCCGGTTTCATCCATGGACAGGCGCAGGCTTTCCACGCCGGGCGTCGACAGGGGTTTCCATACGAGGGTCTGCTGCATCCGTGCGCTCCGGCAGAGAAGTGATGCTTTTCCTGTGGGAATTGCACTAGCGCCACAGCTATCTGATGAGAATCCTACGCGTTTGATAGGAAGATTGATGTCAGCCTTTGCTGACAGAAAGCGGAAGCCAAAGCGTAAGAAAGCCGCCCCGGACGGGGCGGCGAGGGGCGTCAGGCCTTGCGTTGCAGCGACTGGCGCTCGAAGCGCACGCCCGCCAGGCCGGTATTCATCAGGGCGCGGATATTGCCGTGGTCGCTGCCTTCCGGGGTGGCCAGCACGGCGCGGTAGTGTTCTCCGAAGGCCAGCAGGGCTTCTTCCAGGCTGAAGCCTTCCAGCAGCGCGAGGCCGAGGGTCTTGCAGGAGCCTTCGTTCTGGCCGGCGGCGTTTTCCACCGGACCATTGCTGAAGGCGCTCTGCTGGTAGTCGTAGCCCTCGGCGATGAAGGCCAGGGTGTCGGCGAAGACGTGCTGGTCGCTGTGCAGGCGGGCGCGGAAGTCGTTCAGGTTGCTCATTCTTTGTTCGCTTTGTTGAAGGCCGCTTGCTGCTCGGCACTGGCTTCTTTCTGGTATTTGGCTTTCCAGTCCGCGTAGGACATGCCGTAGATCTCTTCGCGCGCCTGGTCCGAAGTGACTTCCAGGCCCAGGTCGTCGGCAGCGGCCTTGTACCACTTCGACAGGCAGTTGCGGCAGAAGCCGGCGAGGTTCATCAGGTCGATGTTCTGCACATCGGGGCGGCTGCGCAGGTGTTGCACCAGACTACGGAAGGCGGCGGCCTCGAGTTCAAGGCGTTCTTGCTCGGTCATGGCAGGATTCTCCTGGGGCTTTCGGGAGGGAATGGCCGGCATGATAAGAGCCCTCCGTGGCACCGGCAAACAGGTCCGCTCAAAGGCTTATCTATGGCTGGACAGGGTGATCGATACCGACTCGGCGAAGCGCAACGCATGGGGCTTGTCCACTTCGACTTCGGCATAGCGCACGCTGGGATTGGCCATCACCAGGTCGAGGATTTCCTGGGTCAGGCGCTCCAGCAGGGCGAAGCGGTTTTCCTCGACGTGACGGATGATCGCCTTGGTGATGGTGCGGTAGTTCAGCGCGTGGTCGATGTCGTTGTCGCGCACCGCTTCGGTGGCCGGGTAGAGGATGGTGAGGTTGATCAGCACATCCTGCTTGTTGAGGATTTCCTCCTCCTTGATTCCGATGAAGGTGCGCAGGCGCAGGTCCTTGACGCGGATTCGCGCCATTCCGGGCTCCAGTCTCGGCATGCTCTAGTTGCTCCGATTGATCAATTTCAGGAATTCGTGGCGGGTGTTCTGGGACTCCCTGAAGGCGCCCAGCATCACCGAGGTGCTCATCACCGAGTTCTGCTTCTCCACGCCGCGCATCATCATGCACATGTGCTGGGCCTCGATCACTACCGCCACGCCGGCGGCGCCGGTCACCTTCTGCAGCGCATCAGCGATCTGGCGGGTGAGGTTCTCCTGGATCTGCAGCCGGCGGGCGAACATGTCGACGATCCGCGCGACCTTCGACAGCCCCAGCACCTTGCCGGTGGGAATGTACGCCACATGGGCCTTGCCGATGAAGGGCAGCAGGTGGTGTTCGCAGAGGGAATAGAGCTCGATGTCCTTGACGGTCACCATCTCGTCGTTGTCCGAGGCGAACAGCGCACCGTTGACGATCTCCTCCAGGCTCTGCTCGTAGCCGTGGCAGAGGTAGCGCATGGCCTTGGCTGCGCGTCCCGGTGTATCGCGCAGGCCCTCGCGATCCGGATCTTCGCCCAGGCCCAGCAGGATTTCCCGGTAGTGCCGGGGCAGCTCGTCGCTCATGGTGGCAGTCCTTGCAGTCGCCTCATTTGAGATGGCGGCCGCCGTTGAGGGTCAGCGTCGTTCCAGTGACGTAGGGGTTGTCCAGGAGATAGCGCAGCCCCTGGTAGACCACTTGCGGGCCGGGTTCGATACCCAGCGCCGATTTTGCCAGGGTCTTCTTGCGATACGCGTCGTCGTCGGCGGCATTGAACATCACCAGTGCCGGGGCGATGCCGTTGACCTTGATGTGCGGGGCGAAGCGTGTAGCAAAGGATAGCGTCAGGTTGTCCAGACCGGCCTTGCTGGCGCAATAGGCGATGCGCTTCTCGCTGCCACGACGGGCCACGTCGTCACTGAGGTGGATGATGTCCGCCGGGCTGCTGCGACGCAGCAGCTCCTCGCAATGCAGGTTGATCAGGTAAGGCGCCAGCATGTGCACGCTGAACATGCGCTGGAAGGCTTCGGCTTCATGCCCCGGAGCTTCGGTCAGCCAGTCCGAGGCGTTGTGGACGATGGCACGCAGGCTGTCGGTGCAGCCCTTGAGTTCAGCGATGAACGCGAGGATGCCGGCTTCGTTGGAAAAGTCCGCCTGCAGCGCCAAGGCGCCACGTTCGCGCAGGTGCTGCACGCCGTCGCGCTCGGTGCGGTAGCTGATGATCACCGGCTGGCCCTCGTCCAGCAGGCGTTCGGCGCAGTAAAGGCCGACGCGCTGGCTGGCGCCGGTGATCAGGATGGGGGCAGCGGGTCGGCTCATCGACGCCTCGAAATCTGAGGACCATGGCCGGCCACGTTATACCAGGGGTGGGGCTTGTACAAATCTCCGGGCGGTGAGCCTCAGCGCGGCTGTACCGCCGCCGGATTGCGTGCCATGGCCGCGCGATTGCCCTGCAGCCAAGGCGCCAGCAGGCGGGTGGAAAGCGGAATGAACCAGTAGGTCATCAGTGGCGTCAGCACGAGGGTGCTGAGCAGTATCCGCACGGCCAGCGGCAGGTCGCCCAGCCAACCGCCGAACAACAGGTTGAACGCCAGGGAGACCGGGAAGAAGGCCAGCCAGATCGCGACGCTCTGTTTCCAGCGCGGTGGCCGTTGCTCAGCCTTGCCGAACCAGGCGTCCAGGCCCAGGGCACGCTGCTCGTGGGGCTGCTCGAACAGGCCGGTACCACGCGCAAGCCAGGCACGGCGGGAAGCCGAGTGCTCCCAGGCGGCCATGGTCGGCTCGTCGGCGAAGCGGAAGATCATCTGGAATTCGTCGTCATCCGGCGGCGGCGCCAGCACGCCCGAACCGAGATAACCAGGGAAGTCGGCGGCCAGTAGCTCGCCTTCGCGCAGCCAGGCCATGAAGTCGTGGTAGCGCTCGCGGGCGACGCGGCGGGCCACCATCAGGGTGACGGGATCGGCAGACATTGTGTATCTCCTTGCAACCGGTGCCCGCCCGGATAGGGCAGTGGCACATCACGCAGCGCCGGGGTGGTGGGCTGCGTTGAATTTGAGGCAAGGATTATTCCGTTTTTTCCGCAAAGCGCCAGCCTGAAGGATGACCGGCAGGTCGTGCCGCGCCTGCCGTGGCCTGCAGTCAATTGGAATCCCCGCAACAAGGATTAAACTGCGTGAATCCTCCTCCCTGACGATTCCGCTGCCATGACCGAACCCGGTGCATCCCTCGCGTCCCGCGCCCTGAAACAGGAAGACCTTTTCCCCATCCGGGAAGTGTCGCGCCTGACGGGCGTGAACCCGGTCACCCTGCGGGCCTGGGAGCGGCGCTACGGGCTGATCCAGCCGACACGCACCGACAGCGGCCACCGGCTTTATTCCCTGGCGGACGTCGAGGCGGTGCGTAGCATCCTCGCCTGGATCGAGCGCGGCGTTTCGGTGAGCAAGGTGGGCAAGTTGCTGGCGCGCAGCAACGCGGCCAGGGCGCCATTGGCACCGATCCTCCAGGATTCGGCGGTGGGAGAGTGGAGCGAGCGGCGCGCCCAGGTGCGCAGCGCCGTGTCGAGCCTGGACGAGGCCGAGCTGGAACGGGTCTATGGACAGGTGTTTTCGACCTATCCCCTGCATGTGGCATTCGCCGATGTGCTGATGCCGGTGTGGCAAGCATTGTTATTGCGGCAAGACGAATTCGGCCGTGGCAGCGAGTGGGTGTTCTTCGACAGCTTCCTTCGCGCTCGCGTCCTGCAGCGCTTGCAGCTGGCCCGCACTGGCCAGCAGGCGCGGGTGCTGCTGGCGCCTTTGCCCGGGCAGGGACGTGAGCTGGAGCTGCTGGTGGCGGGCCTGCTGCTGGGCAGCAGCGAGGTGGCGATCAATGTGCTGGGTCTCGGCCAGCCGCTGGCCGAACTGCCGATGGTCTGCGGCAAGCTTCAGCCCCAGGCGCTGGTGCTGTTCTCCAACCAGCCGCCGGCTGACGACCTGGCCCAGCAGCTAAATCGCCTGGCCCTCGGGCTCGACTGCCCCGTGGCGCTGGCGGGCGAAACCGCCGATCTGCTGAGTGAGGAACTCGATGGCACGCCGGTGGCCTGCCTGGGCAGTGAGGGTCGCCTGATGCAACGGCGTTTACGCCAGTTCCTGTCCGGGCACCTGGATACCTGAACCGGCCGTTGTGACCTTGCAGGAGCGAGCTCTGCTCGCGAATGACCCAGTCACAAGGCTTCGCGAGCAAGCTCGCTCCTACCCTTTGAGTTCTGCAAGTTCTGCTTTGAGCGCAGCCACCTCCGCCTCCAGTTCGCGCACCCGCTGGCGGGCTTCGACCTGCTCGGTGACGTCCTTCTGGATGCCGATGAAGTAGGTGAGCTGGTCGGATTCGTTGAGCACGGGGGTGATGGACAGCTCGTTCCAGAAGGCGCTGCCATCCTTGCGGTAGTTGCGCAGGATCTGCCGGCACGGCTGGCCGCTGCGGAGCGCCTGGCGGATGGCGGCGAGGCCCAGCTGGTTGCGGTCCTGGCCCTGGAGGAAGCGGCAGTCCTGGTAGAGGATTTCGTCGCGGGGGTAGCCGGTCAGGCGCTCGAACGCGGCGTTGGCATAGATCAGGATGTTGTCCTCACCCTCCTGTTCGGCGACCACGATGCCGTCGTTGGAGGCGTCTATTACCAGTTGCAGCAGCTTGGCGTTGATCATTTTTCCGGCTCGTTCGACCTGACCGGGAGCAGTCTAAGGCATCCTGCGCCCCCTGCCAGTTGCGGCATAATGCGCGGCATTTCGCCCCAGATTCGGAGTACCCATGAAAGTCGCCATCCTGTCCGGTTCGGTCTACGGCACCGCCGAAGAAGTCGCCCGCCATGCGGAGAAGCTTTTCCAGGCCGCGGGCCTGGAAGCTCGTCACCTGCCGCGCGTGAGCCTGGATGACCTGATCGCCTTCGACCCCGAGGCGCTGCTGACCGTGACCGCCACCACCGGTATGGGCGAGCTGCCGGACAACCTGCTGCCGCTGTTCCACGAGCTGCGCGACCGCCTGCCCAACTGGCGCGGCCGCCCCGGTGCCATCCTCGCCCTGGGTGATTCGAGCTATGACCTGTACTGCGGCGGTGGCGAAATGATGCGCGAGCTCTATGCCGAGCTGGGCGTGCGCGAAGTGGTGGAGATGCAGCGCCTGGACGCCAGCGAAACCGTCACCCCGGAACTGGATGCCGAGCCCTGGCTGAACAGCGTCGCCGCGGCGCTGAAAGCCTGATGCACCCGCGCGCCGAATACCTGATCCGCGAACTGCAACTGCTGCCGCACCCGGAGGGAGGTTTCTACCGCCGGGTGTTCGAGTCGGCCCAGGCCCTGCCGGGTGGCCGTGCGGCGTCGTCAGCGATTTTCTTCCTGTTGCCGCAGGGCGGTGTAAGCCGCTGGCATCGGGTGGATGCCGACGAGATCTGGCATTTCTACGAGGGCGAGCCGCTGGAATTGCTGATTGCCGAATCTCCGGACGAGGTCCGTCGGGAAATCCTGGGTCCGGTGGCGGAGGGCAGTCTGCCCCAGCGCACCGTACCCGCCCACGCGTGGCAGGCCGCCCGTGCGCTCGGCGCCTACACCCTGGTGGGCTGCAACGTGGCGCCGGGCTTCGAATTCGCCGGCTTCCGCCTGCTGGCCGATGACCCGCAGGCCCAACGGGGCTGGCCGTTGCTGGATCGCGCGCTGTTGTGATTTGTGGGAGCGAATTCATTCGCGATTGCAGGATGAAGTCCTGCCGCTTTTCCTTTGGGGCGAATTCGTTCGCTATGCAGGCCGCAGGCCTGCCGTTCGGGCCCCCGGGCAGCTGCGCTGCCTTAGCGAATGAATTCGCCCCCACAAAGAATGCTCATGCCTTGCCCTGATCGAGGGGCGAATACTCCCGCAACAGCTCCAGCCAAGCCTGCGCGGCCCGTGACAGGTAGGCGCCGCGTCGCCAGACGAAAGCGATGTCCCAACGCAGGTCCGGCTCGCGCAGCGGCACCAGGCGCAGGCCGGGACGCTGCAGCGGGCGGGCGACGATGCGCGGCAGCAACACCACGCCCTGGCCGGCGGCGACCAGCGCGGCGAGGAAGTCCGCCTGGCCACTGCGGCCTACTTCGCGTGGCGTGAAGCCGGCCTGCTGGCAGGCCAGCAGCAAGCGATCGTTGAGGGTGAAGCTCTGCTGATAGAGCAGGAAAGGCGAGTCGGCCAATTGCGCGAGGGCCAGGCTCTCCTCGCCGGCCAGCGGATGATCCTCGGGCACGAGGATATCCAGCGGTTCGTTGCAGAAGGGCTGGTACTCCAGGGCCGAATCGCTGGGCGTGAGGCTGCCAGCCAGTTCCAGTTCCCCCTGCAGCAGCGCCTCTTCCATCAGCTTGCTGCCACCTTCGAACAGCCGCACCACGATGTTCGGGTAACGCCGCCGGTACTCGGAGAACAACCCGGCGAACAGCACTTCACCGCCCAGCAGCGGTAACCCCAGGCGCAGCTCGCCTCGCCGCAGCTGGGTGAGATCGTCCAGCTCGATATGCAGGTCCTGACGCTGGCGCAACATGTCTTCGGCATGGCGCAGCACCACGGCGCCGGCGTCGGTCAGGCGCAGGTGCGGACCACTGCGCTCCAGCAGTTGCACGCCCAGCCGCTGCTCCAGCTGGGCCACCTGCTTGCTGACGGTGGATTGGGTGGCATGCAGGGTCTTGCCGGCCTGGGTGAAGCCGCCCTGGCGGACCACCTCGACGAAGCTGCGTAACTGGCGGAATTCCATGGCTATTCCAATCTCGAATGGCTGCAAGTCGAACAATTCGCTTTTGGGATGATAGGCGCGGACCTAATCTGGCCACCAGTACCGAGGGTCACCGCCATGAACCGTTCCCGCCTGCTCCATATCACCCGTCTCGCCGCTGAACTCGTCGTTCTCCTGGGCCTCTACGCCCTGGGCTGCACGCTGGCGACGGCGCTGGGCTGGCCGATTCCGGGTGGCGTGATCGGCCTCGGCCTGCTGTTGGTGGCCTTCGCAAGCGGCTGGGTGAAACCTGCGGCGCTGCAGCTGGGTGCCGGACTGCTGATGGCCGAGATGCTGCTGTTCTTCATCCCGGCGTTGATGAGCCTGCTCGACTACGGCGCGCTGCTGCGCCAGGAGGGACTGCGCATCCTGCTGGTGATCGGCGCCAGTACCTTGCTGGTGATGCTGGCCACCGCGCTGACCGTGGAAGTCGTTTGCCGCTGGAGGATGCGCCATGAACATTGAACCCATGTCCTGGTTCTGGCTGGCGCTGACCCTTTCTGGGTACCTGGCCAGCCGCTGGATGTACCGGCGTACCGGCCGCTACCTGCTGTCGCCGCTGATCTTCGTGCCGGCGCTGTTGCTCGTTGTCGCCGTGCCGATGCACACCGCCTACGCCGAATATGCAGGTGCTACGCATTGGCTGATGGCGCTGCTGGGGCCGGCTACCGTGGCCTTCGCCGTGCCGATCTGGCAGCAGCGCAACCTGCTTGCCCGTCACTGGCCGGCGTTGCTGCTGGGCATGTTGGCTGGCAGCGCGGTCGCTATCGCCAGCTCCTGGTGGTTGGCCAATGCCCTGGCGCTGGAGTCGCAGGTGAGCCTGTCGCTGGTGCCACGTTCCATCACCACGCCTTTCGCCATGCCAGTGGCCGAGGACCTGGGTGGCGTGCCCGAGCTGACGGCAGTGTTCGTCATGCTCACCGGGGTATTTGGCGCGCTCGCCGGTAGCCTGCTGATCCGCTGGCTGCCCCTGCGCAGCGCCCTGGCCCGCGGCGCCCTGTTCGGCGTGGGGGCCCACGGTGCGGGCGTGAGCCGGGCCCAGGAAGTGGGGCGTGAAGAGGGCACCGTGGCCGGCCTGGTGATGGTCCTCATGGGCCTGCTCAACCTCTTCGCCGCGCCGCTGGTGGCCTCCCTGATCTGACCCGCAAGGCCACTAAGCTGGCTGCCAAGGCGACTATCGCCGTGGCAGCCCGTGGCTAGACTCCCCGGACACATAACAACAACGAGGTTTCGCCATGACCGCCGCCCAAGCCCTCCCGTCACTCAACCTCAAGGACCAGGTGTCTGCCGCCGAATGGCAGACCCGTGTCGATCTGGCCGCCTGCTACCGCCTGATCGCCCTGTACGGCTGGGATGACCTGATCTTCACCCACATCTCCGCCAAGGTTCCCGGCACCGAAGATTTCCTGATCAACCCCTACGGGCTGATGTTCCACGAGATCACCGCGTCCAGCCTGGTGAAGATCGACCTGGCCGGCAACAAGCTGATGGACAGCCCCTACGACATCAACCCGGCCGGCTACACCATCCACAGCGCCGTGCACGAAGTGCGCCCGGATGTCGGCTGCGTGCTGCATATCCACACAGCCGCCGGTATCGCCGTCTCGGCGCAGAAGAACGGCCTGCTGCCGCTGTCCCAGCAGTCGCTGTTCGTCCTCGCCAGCCTTGCCTACCATGGCTACGAAGGCGTGGCGCTGAACCACGACGAGAAGGCGCGCTTGCAGGCCGACCTGGGCCAGGCGAACTTCATGATCCTGCCCAACCACGGTCTGCTCACTGCGTTCGGCAGCATCGCCGATGCCTTCCTCGGCATGTTCACGATGCAACGCGCCTGCGAAATCCAGGTGATGGCCCAGGCCGGCGGCGGCGAACTCATCCACATCCCGCAACAGATCCTCGACGGCGCCCGCGCCATGATCGCCGGCGTGATGAAAACTTCCACCGGCATGGGCGGCGCCTTGCCCTGGCCGGCCCTGCTGCGCAAGCTCGACCAGCAATTCCCCGGCTACGACCAGTGACGGGCCTGCCCGGTATTGCCCTGGGCGACTGGCGCGCCCAGGCGCGGGAGATGGATTTCCGCGGGCAACGCATCCGCTTCTGGACGGCGGGGGAGGGCGAGCCGTTGTTGCTGATTCACGGCTTCCCCACCGCCTCCTGGGATTGGCACTACCTCTGGGCGCCACTGGCGAGGCGCTTTCGCGTCATCGCTTGCGACATGCTCGGCTTTGGTTACTCGGACAAACCGCGCGGCCATGATTACCGACTGCTGGAACAGGCGGACCTGAAGCAGGCGCTGCTCGCCCATCTGGATGTGACCGGGCCGGTGCACCTGCTCGCTCATGACTACGGCGACAGCGTCGCCCAGGAGCTGCTGGCGCGGCACCACGAAGGGCGGTTCAACTTGGCCAGCTGCGTCTTCCTCAACGGCGGCCTGTTCCCGGAAACCCACCGGCCGGTGCTGGTGCAGAAGCTCCTGCTCAGCCCCATCGGCGGGCTGGTCGGGCGACTGTTCTCCCGTCGCAAGCTGGCCGCCAGCTTCGCTCAGGTGTTCGGCCCGTCCACCCAACCCACTGAGGCGGAGCTGGATGACTTCTGGCAGCTCATTGCCGAACGGGATGGCCCGGCGGTCATGCACCGGTTGATCCGCTACATCCCCGAGCGACGCCAGCAACGCGATCGCTGGGTGGCGGCCATGCAGAAGGGCGGGGTGCCGCTGCGCGTGATCGATGGCGCGGTGGACCCCATCTCCGGTGCGCATATGGTCGCGCGCTATCGGGAGCTGGTCCCGGACGCTGATACGGTCTTGCTCGAAGGCATCGGCCACTATCCACAGACCGAAGCGCCGGAGCAGGTGCTGGAGCACTACCTGGCTTTTCGCGACCGACACGGATAGCAGAAATTTCCAGCGTCGATTCGGATGCTGGAGTCTCCAGTCGTTGGCGGCGTGCCACTAGCATTTCCGGCCTCATCCACTGGCCGGGCACGGGTTGCCCGGCGGCATCGAGGCTCGATCATGCTGTTCCGCTTTCTGGTGTTCCTCTATCCCGTCATTCGTACCCTGGGGCCGGCCACCGCGGCCCTCCTGCTCATCGCCGGCATCAGCCTGATCGGCTATGCAGTGCTGCGCCAGCCAGGCCTATGGAGCTGGCTGGCCGCCGGCGCTTGCCTGCTGAGCGCGGGACTGCTGGCGCTGCTCTGCCACAGCTATCACTGGTGGCTGTTCAAACTCCGTCCGCACGGCAGCCTGTTCATCCCTATCAAGTAGCGTCGCCCTTATCGGGCACCATTCATGGCGGCTCCGATTCTTGTGGGTCGGGGTGAGCTGCCGGAGACTCGGCGCATACCCAGGCCTGCCAAGGAGCCCAGCCCATGAGCGATGCAATCCGCTTCCAAGACAAAGTCGTAATCGTCACCGGCGCCGGTGGTGGCCTTGGCCGCGCCCACGCGCTGCAGTTCGCCCGTCACGGCGCCCGCGTGGTGGTCAACGACCTGGGTGGCAGCACCCATGGCGAAGGCGCCAACGCATCGGCAGCTGACCGCGTGGTAGCGGAGATTCGCGAAGCCGGCGGCACCGCCGTGGCCAGTCATGACTCGGTGACCGACGGCGAGAAGATCGTCCAGGCCGCCCTCGACCACTTCGGCCGCGTCGACGTGGTGGTGAACAACGCCGGCATCCTGCGTGACAAGACCTTCCACAAGATGGAAGACGCCGACTGGGACCAGGTCTACAAGGTCCACGTCGAAGGCGCCTACAAGGTTACCCGCGCCGCCTGGCCGCACCTGCGCGAGCAGAACTACGGTCGCGTCATCTTCACGTCGTCCACCTCGGGCATCTACGGCAACTTCGGCCAGTCCAACTACGGCATGGCCAAGCTCGGCCTCTACGGCCTGACCCGTAACCTGGCCATCGAAGGCCGCAAGAACAACATCCTGGTCAACGCCATTGCCCCCACCGGCGGCACCCGCATGACCGAAGGCCTGATCCCGCCGCAAGTATTCGAGCAGCTGAAGCCTGAACTGGTCAGCCCGCTGGTGGTGTTCCTCGGCAGCGAGCAGTGCCAGGAAACCTCCGGCCTGTTCGAAGTGGGCGGTGGCTGGATCGGCAAGGTGCGCTGGGAGCGCAGCCTGGGCTTCGGCTTCGACCCCAAGGCCGGCTTCGACGCCGACGACGTAGCGGCCAACTGGAAGACCATTTGCGACTTCGAAGGCGCGGCGCACCCGGCGGACAACGTCGAAGCCCTGCGCGAGATGATGGCCAACCTGCAGAAGTACGCCCTCTGATCCCGCCGTTCACCGGGGCAGTTCAGCCAGCAGGCTGAACATTCCTGCGGGGAAGCACTATGTTGAAGGCCGGCCTTGTTGCCGGCCTTTTTCATTGATGCGGATTCGGCCTGAACATCTTGTGGGGGCGAATTTATTCGCTATTGGCTGCGCAGCAGCCCCAATTATCTCAAGCGGCAGACCTGCGGCCTGCATAGCGATTGAAATCGCCCCCACAAAAGAGCTGCCCCACTTTTTGCGGGCCCTGGAGCCAAGTTATGAACATCAAAGTCGAGAAGAACGGCCCGGTTACCACGCTCATCATCGACCGTCCCGATGTGCGCAATGCCGTCGACCGGCCCACCGCCGATGCCCTGGCGGCCGCGCTTCGCGCCTTCGAGCAGGACGACGAAGCGCGGGTGGCTGTGCTCGCTGGGGCGGGCGGCACCTTCTGCGCGGGCGCTGACCTGGGCGCCGTGGCTGAAGATGGCGCGCGGCGCAATCGGCTGGAGGCCGAAGGCGATGGCCCGATGGGGCCGAGCCGTATGCAGCTGGCGAAGCCGCTGATTGCCGCCATCGAGGGCCACGCGGTGGCCGGTGGCATGGAGCTGGCGCTGCTGGCGGATATGCGGGTGATGGCCGAGGACGCGGTGTTCGGGGTGTTCTGCCGGCGCTTTGGCGTGCCGCTGATCGACGGCGGCACCGTGCGCCTGCCACGCATCATTGGCCAGGGCAGGGCGCTGGACCTGATCCTCACCGGCCGTCCGGTGAAGGCACAGGAAGCGCAGGCGATCGGCCTGGCCAATCGGGTGGTACCGACGGGGCAGGCCCGCGCTGCGGCCGAGGAGCTGGCCCATGCGATTGCGGCCTTTCCTCAACGCTGCATGCTGGCTGACCGCGCCAGCGCCTATGCCCAGTGGGAGCTGCCGTTCGAGGCGGCCATCGCCAACGAATTCGCCGGTGGGATGGAGGTTATCCACAGCGGGGAAACACTGGCCGGCGCCCGCTCCTTCAAGGCGGGGCAGGGGCGGCACGGCAGTTTTGACGATTGAGGCCGTGGCGCGAACCTTCCGCAATCCGCGAAACAGCGCTGGCATCAGGATAACTTCGTCGCGCCAGGCGCGAGTCACCCTTCTCCCCCGGGGAGAGGGGCCGGGGGTGAGGGATGCGTCAGTCAGGCTTGGAGTGTCTCAGGGCAGCCCTTCGGCCTGCTTGGCGAATGAATTCGCCCCTACAGGAGCTCGGCTCCCGGCGGCACAATCAGCGCGAAATGATCACGTAGGTCTTGCGCAGGGTTTCCTTCACATCCCAGATGCCCAGGCTGTTGGCCGGCAGCAGCAGGGCGTCGCCTGCCTTGATCTCGATGGGCTCGCCACCGTCCGGGGTGAAGGTGCAGCTGCCGTGGGTGAAGTGGCAGAACTCCTGCTCGACGATCTGCCGGCGGAAGCGGCCGGGGCTGCATTCCCAGACACCGGTTTCCACATTGTCGGTGCGCTCTACCGAGTGCACGCGGGTATGCGGCACGGGCTCGCCCACGGGCACCGCGACCGGGCTCGGATCGGACAGGTGCATTTCATGGGTGTTCTTCAGCAAGGTGGCTTTCATGGTGTTGGCTCCGCACAGGCCTGAATGTAGGAGCGAGCTCTGCTCGCGAATGGGTGTAATGAATTTCGCGTCGTTCAGCGCATCAGGCTTTCCATCACGCCGGCCAGTTTCATGGCCATGGCGCGACGCCAGGGCGCGCTGTGGGGATCGGCCAGCACCCGGTCCTCGTGGACGAAGCTGCGGATGATGGCGTTGTAGCCGAGCCAGCGGCAGGGTTCCGGCTCCCAGGTACTGAGGCGCTTCAGAGGGCCATCGCCGAGGACCCAGGGCTGGCGGGTGAGCAGGGTTTCCTTGCCGAGGATCAGGTCGGCCAGGGTTCGCCCACCCAGGTTGCTGGCACCGACACCTTCGCCACCGTAGCCGCCGGACAACGCGATGCCGTTACTGCGGTCCACCAACATGTGCGGACGGAAGCGTCGCGCCATACCCAGGTTGCCGCCCCAGCTATGGGTGATGCCCACGTTGCGCAGTTGCGGGAAGAGTTCGCCAAGCAGGTAGCGACGCAGGCCGACCTCGTCCTCGGTGAGCTGGAAGTCCTCCCGCAAGCGGCCACCGAAGCGATAGCCGCCCCTGGCGCCGAAGGCCAGGCGGTTGTCGGCGGTGCGTTGTGCATAAGTGACCTGGCGGCTGCTCTCGCTGAAGGCCTGGCCGTGTTCCAGGCCGATCTCCGCCCATTGCGCGTCGCTCAGCGGTTCCGTGGCGATAAGCAGGCTCTGTACCGGCAACTGGTACTTGCCCAGCGGCGGCAAGGTGGCGGCATAGCCTTCGATGGCGGGCACCACCCAATGGGCCTTGAGTTCGCCCTGGCCAGTGCGCACCAGCCCCGGTTGCCAGTGGGTGGCGGGACTCTGCTCGAACAGTTGCACGCCCAGGCGCTCTACCGCGCGGGCCAGTCCGCGCACCAGTCGGGCCGGCTGGATGGTGGCGCAGTGCGGGGTGAAGATGCCGCCGTAGGGGTTGGCCACGCGGAGCTGGCCATTCAGTTCTTCAGGGCTCATCCAGCGGTAGTCGGATTCGTCGAGGCCTTCGGCATGCAGGTCCGCCAACTGATCGCGCAGGCGCTTTTCCTGCTCCGGGTAACGGGCGGCGCAGTAGAGGATGCCGCCCTTGCGGAAGTCGCAATCGATGCCTTCGCGCTGCAGCACCTCGGCCACTTCATCGGGAATGCCATGCAGCAGGTCGAAGGACGCCTTGCGCACGTCGGCCGGCAGCGGCGCCAGGGCACGGTCCTCGCCCAGCAGGTTGCCCATCAGCCAGCCGCCATTGCGGCCGCTGGCGCCGAAGCCGGCGAACTGCGCCTCGACGATGGCAATCTTCAGCTCGGGGGCCTGACGCTTCAGGTAGTAGGCCGTCCACAGTCCGGTGTAGCCGGCGCCGATGATCGCCACATCCACCTCGTGCGAGCCGGACAGCGCCGGCCTTGCCTTGATGTCTTCATCGAGCGTGTCCATCCACAGGCTGATCGAGCGCCAGTTCCGCATAGGCATGTCCCCGTTGGCAGGTTGTTGTGGCTGGCAAGGCTAGAGGGTGGCAGGGCGCTTGTCGTGTGCGCGGGCACGCTGGGAATGCGGGATGCGCGAGAAGGAAACGCGTGGGTTGGTGCTGAGCCCGCGAAGCCCAACGACTCCCAGCCCCATCGTTGGGCCTCGCTCTGCTCGGACCAACCTACGAACGTCCGTGCGCCCCCTTGAGGTACGCCTTGGGCGATTGCCCGGTGTGCTGGCGGAAGCAGCGGTAGAAGGCGGAAAGGGAGTTGAAACCGGCACTGAAGGCCAGCTCGTCGATGCGCACCGGCGGCACGGCGGTTTTCAGCAGTTCGAGCAGGTGCAGCAGGCGTGCCTGGTTGACGTACTGGTAGAAGCTCTGGCCGAGCATCTGATTCAGCAGGTAGGAAATCTGGTTCCGGGTATAGCCGGTTGCGCTCGCCACCTGGTGCAGGTCCAGGCCCGGGTCGAGGTAGGGCTGGGAACTCTGGAAATATTCCTCGATGTCCCGCGCCAGCATGCCCAGCTGCCGCGCCGAAAGGCCGAGGCGGCTGGCCGCCGGAGGTTGCGACTGGGCCTTGCCGGGCGGGGCGGCCGGTTGTACCAGCAGGGCGTATTCGTTGATCCGCCAGATCAGTCCGTCGCGCACGGTGATGGCTTCGCTGGCGTGGAAGGTGCCGCCGCCGGCGACGCTGATGGCGTACTGGATGAACGCGGTGTCGCCATCGATGCGGATGCGGTCGTTGTGTTCGAGGAAGTCTTCCGGGCCGCTGGGCATGGTGGCGAGCAGGTAGTTGCGCATGTCTTCGCGGTGCATGCAGCGATTCTGGAAGAAGTCGTTGTATTCCAGCTCGGGATGGTAAAGCGCGAGGACGGCCTCGATGTCACGGGCCTTCCAGCTCAGGTGGTAGCGCATCACCACGTCGCGGGTGGCGGCGGTCAGGGGATCGGGAACTTGATCGTGGGAACTCATGGGACGGTCATGGCGAAGAGAAGCGCAAAGCATGCCCGAGCCGATGGGGGACCTTCAATGCAACGGCTGAACATGCCCCAGCCTGCGCAGGCGCTGGGCCAGCTGCAGGTGCTGGGTCGGGTTGTCGCAGAGCAGCAGGGCGCGTTCCAGGTCATAGCGCTCGGCCTGGGGGCAGTCCAGGCGCTGGTAGATGTCGGCGCGCACCAGGTGGTCGTGCATGCTCGGCGGTCCGAGCAGCAACACGCGCTCGGCGTCCTTCAGGGCAGCGAGGAATTCGCCTGCTTCGCGGTGCAGCTGGCTGAGGTTGCGTGACAGGCGCTGGATCATGTCTCCGGGACTGGCGGTCTGCAGGTGCGCGGCCTTGAGTTCGGCCTGTGGACCTTGCACGCGCACCAGCAGGTCCCGGCAGTCACGGGTATAGAGCCGGCGACCGCTGCTCGGGTCGAGCAGGTGGTCGGCGGTGGGCACGCGCAGCAGGAAGTGGCCAGGGAAATTCACCCCGACCAGTGGAATGCCCAGTCGAGAAGCCAGCTCCAGGGCAATCAACGCCAGGGACAGCGGCTGGCCTCGTCTCGTTGCCAGCACCTGGGGCAGCAGGGCCGCTCGCGGACGAAGGGGCATTTCGTCGTCTTCGTGGAAGTCCAGTTCATTCAGGCGCCGCAGCAGGGGTTGCGCCAGTTCCGCCGGTGGCAGTTGCGGCAGGCCGGCGGCGACCAGTTGCAGCAGCGCGCCGAAATCGCGCAGCACCTGTTCGGGCTCGAGCCGTGGATCGTGTTCGGCGGCAATCCACAGCGCCGCCTCCAGCATCGCGGGAGGGTCGCGTTCGAGGCAGGAGAGACAGTGTTGGCGCGGGTCCATGGGGTATCTCCGACGGGTTGATTCCTTGTAGCCAACTGGTTGATTTTCGTCCAGTAGTGGCACGCGCAGCGGTTATCTCGGGGCCTTGGCTTATGTCCGGATGCAAGGGGGCGGGTGGCGCAGCTCGGCCTATACTGGCCCTTAACGTCAGGAAGGGAGCCCGCCATGTTCGCCATGATGGAAACCGCCCGGCTGGAGGCGTTGCACCTCGCCAATGATCCCGCCACCGGACTCAAGGCCATCATCGCCATCCACAACACGCGCCTCGGCCCAGCCTTGGGCGGTTGTCGCTATCTCGCCTACCCGGATGATGAAAGTGCCATTCGCGATGCAATCCGCCTCGCCCAGGGCATGAGCTACAAGGCCGCCCTGGCCGGCCTTGACCAGGGTGGCGGCAAGGCCGTGATCATCCGGTCCGCCCACGTGAATGACCGCGCCGCCTTGTTCGAAGCCTTCGGACGGATGATCGAGTCCCTGGGCGGCCGCTACATCACTGCCGTGGACAGCGGCACCTCCAGCGCCGACATGGACTGCATCGCCCAGCAAACCGGTCACGTCACCAGCACCACCGCTGCTGGCGATCCCTCGCCGCACACCGCCCTTGGCGTGTTCGCCGGCATTCGCGCCACGGCCCATGCGCGCCTTGGCAGCGACGACCTGGAAGGCCTGCGCGTTGCCGTCCAGGGGCTCGGCCATGTCGGTTATGCGCTTGCCGAGCAGCTTCACGCGGTCGGTGCGGAACTGCTGGTCAGCGACCTCGACGCCGGGCGCGTGCAACTGGCGATGGAACAACTGGGCGCCCAGCCGGTGGCCAGCGATGCATTCCTCACCACCCCTTGCGACATCCTCGCGCCTTGCGGTCTCGGCGGCGTGCTCAACGCCCAGACCGTCGGGCAGTTGCGCTGTGCGGCGGTGGCCGGTGCGGCCAACAACCAGCTCGCCAGCCCCGATATCGCCGACGAGATGGAAGCACGCGGCATCCTTTATGCGCCGGACTACGTGATCAACTCCGGCGGGCTCATCTACGTCGCCCTCAAGCACAAGGGCGAAAGCTTGCCGGCGATCACCGCACACTTGTCGCGGATCAGCCAGCGCCTCACCGAAATCTACGCGCACGCCCAGGCCGACAAACGATCCCCCGCGCGGGTCGCCGACGCCCTGGCCGAGCGCTTGCTGTTCGGCTGAACGGCCGCCAACCAGCGGCCTGCCCGGCCCATTCCCGGAGCCATAAGCCCCGGGCCTCGACAGGCACCCACAAGGTGTAAGGAGAGATGCCATGTCCAATCGAATCGAGTTGCCCTATACGCGCTTCCTCGACCCCGAGGGGCGACTGGTCGGTGAACTGCCGGTCTGGGCAGACGACTTCAACCTGCTCACCGATCTCTACCGCCGCATGGTGCTGACCCGCCTGTTCGACCAGAAGGCGGTGGCCCTGCAACGCACCGGCCGCATTGGCACCTACGCGCCGACCCTCGGCCAGGAAGCGATTGGCGTCGCCATCGGCAGCCTGATGCGAGCCGAAGACGTGCTGGTGCCGTATTACCGTGATACCGCCGTGCAGTTGATGCGCGGCGTGCGCATGGAGGAAATCCTCCTTTACTGGGGCGGCGACGAACGCGGCAGCGATTTCCAGGACCCGCGCTCGAAAGAGGACTTCCCCATCTGCGTGCCCATCGCCACCCAGTCCCTGCATGCCTGTGGCGTGGCGACGGCGATCAAGATCCGCGGCCAGCATCGCGCCGTGGTGACCACCTGCGGCGATGGTGCCACCAGCAAGGGCGACTTCCTCGAAGCCCTGAACGTGGCCGGCGCCTGGCAGTTGCCAGTGGTCTTCGTGGTGAATAACAACCAGTGGGCCATTTCCGTCCCCCGGCGCATCCAGAGCGGCGCGCCGACCCTGGCGCAGAAGGCGATCGGTGCCGGCTTCCATGGCGAACAGGTGGACGGCAACGACGTGCTCGCCGTCTACGACCGCATGCAGTGGGCGCTGGATCGTGCCCGCCACGGCAAGGGGCCGATACTGCTGGAGTGCATGAGCTACCGGCTGGGCGACCACACCACCGCCGACGACGCCACCCGCTACCGCAGCGCCGAAGAGGTCAAGGCGGCCTGGCAGGACGAACCCATCAAACGCATGCAGGCATTCCTCGCCAGCCACAAGGTCTGGGATGAAGGACGCGAACAGGCGCTGATCGCCGATTGCCAGCGTCAGGTGCAGGTTGCTGTGGATAACTTCGAAGGTGCTGGAATCCAGCCGGTAGAGTCGGTGCTGGACCATGTCTACGCACGCTGGCCGGCCGCCCTTGGCGACCAGCGCGAAATGCTCCTTGAACGGGTCGCCCGCAGGGAGGAACAGGGTCATGAGTAACCTCAATGCAACTACTGAAAAACGCGCCCTGCTGGAAGCCGTGAACATGGCCCTGCACCGTGCGATGCAGGAGGACGAGAATGTTGTAGTCCTGGGTGAAGACGTGGGCATCAACGGTGGCGTGTTCCGCGCCACGCTCGGTCTGCGCGACCGCTTCGGATTCAAGCGGGTGATCGACACGCCGCTGGCGGAAACCATGATCGGCGGACTCGCCGTGGGCATGGCCGCCCAGGGCCTGAAGCCGGTGGTGGAAATCCAGTTCCTTGGTTTCATCTATGCCGCCATGGAGCACCTGGTGTCCCACGCCAGCCGCATCCGCTGTCGTACCCGTGGCCGGCTGACCTGCCCGCTGGTGCTGCGCAGTCCCATGGGCGCCGGCATCCGTGCGCCGGAGCATCACAGCGAAAGCACGGAAGCCTTGTTCGCCCACGTTCCCGGCTTGCGCGTGGTAATTCCGTCGTCGCCAGCACGAGCCTACGGCCTCCTGCTGGCGGCCATCGACGACCCTGATCCGGTGATCCTCCTTGAGCCCACCCGGCTCTACCGGATGAATCCGCAACCGATCATCGACGACGGCAAGCGACTGCCCCTGGATAGCTGCTTCACCCTGCGCGAAGGCTCGGACATCACCCTCGTCAGCTGGGGCGCCAGCATCCACGAAACACTTCAGGCCGCTGCCAGGCTGGAAGAGCAGGGCGTATCCGCCGAGGTGATCGACGTCGCCAGCATCAAGCCGCTGGACCTCGACACCCTGGAAGCCTCGGTGCGCAAGACCGGCCGCTGCGTGATCGTCCACGAAGCACCACGCAGTTGTGGCGTGGGCGCGGAGATTGCCGCCAGCCTCTACGAGCGCGTGCTGCTCGACCTGCAGGCGCCGATCCAGCGGGTCACGGCACCGGACATTCCCCCGCCGCTGTATCGCCTTGAACAGCTGTACATCCCCGGCCCGGAAGACATTCTCGCGGCCTGCGACCTGGTGCTGAACTACGCCTGAGGAGTGCACGATGAAATACTTCAAACTGCCCGACCTGGGCGAAGGCCTGCAGGAAGCGGAAATCGTCCAGTGGCACGTGAAGGTGGGGGATAACGTCAAGGCGGACCAGTTGCTCGTCTCGGTGGAAACCGCCAAGGCCCTGGTGGACATCCCGGCGCCCCACGATGGTGTGGTGGCCAAGACCTTCGGCAAGGAGGGCGACATCCTCCATGTCGGCGAACCCTTGCTGGGTTATGAGGGCGAGGACACCGACGCCGGCACCGTGGTCGGTCGCCTGGAAGGCGGTGGCAATGCCCAGGCGGACAGCTTCTTCGTCGGCGCCGCACCCTCTACCCGAGAACACCTGGCGCCCCGCGCCACCCCGGCCGTTCGCCAGCTCGCCCGGCAGATGGGCGTGGAACTGGCGGCCTTGGCCGGCAGCGGCCCGGATGGTCTGGTGACCCGCGCCGATGTGGAACAGGCCGCGCAAAGCGCCCGCGACAGCTTCGGCGGCGAGCGGCTACGTGGGGTGCGCCGCAGCATGGCGATCAACATGGCGCGCTCCCACGCCGAGGTGGTTCCGGTGACCATCTTCGGTGACGCCGACCTGCACCGCTGGCCGGAAGCCCGCGACCCGCTGATCCGCCTCGGCAAGGCCATCGCAGCGGCCTGTGAGGTGGAACCAATCCTCAATAGCTGGTTCGACGGCCGCGCCCTGTCCATTCGCCAGCACGACAAACTCGATCTCGGCATCGCCGTGGATACCCCGGACGGGCTCTTCGTCCCGGTGCTGCGCAATGTGGGTGGACGCAATGCGGAAGACCTGAAAGAAGGCATGTCGTGCCTGCGGGCGGACGTGAAGGCACGTTCCATCCCGCCGCAGGAAATGATGGGCGCCACCATCACACTGTCCAACTTCGGCACCCTGTTCGGTCGGTACGCCAACCCCGTGGTGGTTCCGCCCCAGGTGGCGATCATCGGGGCAGGCGGCATCCGTGATGAGGTGGTGGCCTGGCAAGGCAAGGTGGAAATCCACCCGGTGCTGCCCCTCTCGCTGACCTTCGACCACCGTGCGGTCACGGGCGGCGAGGCGGCGCGGTTCCTCAAGGCGCTGGTGCAGGCGTTGGAGCAGCCGTAGGGCAGAGCTGCGCCCTGCTTGGCGATTGAAATCGCCCCCACAGGACTGCGCCAAAGATCAGCCGAAAGTCACCCCTCTCCTCTTCAGGGAGAGGGGCCGGGGGAGAGGGTTGTGTCAGGGCGGCTCGGTGCCAATCCAGTTCGCGAATGAATTCGCTCCTACAGGGCAGGGCTGCGCCCTGTTTGGCGAATGAATTCGCCCCCACAGGGGAAGTGCCACAGGACTGCGTCGAAGATGATCCAGAAGTCACCCCTCTCCTCTTCAGGGAGAGGGGCCGGGGGAGAGGGTGGTTTCCGGGGGCTCGGTGCCAACCCAATCCGCAAATGAACTCGCTCCTGCTCATCCCCTTCGCACCCACTTGCCGAGCCGGGAGAAGGTCGTTATTTCTGTCTGCCCCCGGAACCGGCAGGAGGCCCCCGATGACCGAATCCCCTTGGCAGGGCGCGCTCTGGCTGGCCCGTGATTTCTGCCTGCTCGATGGGGTCAGTGGCAGTGCGCGTACCCACGCCCACTACGCTCATCAGGCGCTGCTGGCCAAGGCTGCGCCGTTGCGCCTGACGGTCGATGGTGAGCTTCAACGCGGTCGCTTCCTGCTGGTCGAGTCGATGCATCCGCATGCCATCGACAGCACCAGCCAGAACCTGCTCGCCGTCTATGTCGAACCCTTGGCATTCAGCCCGGCGACCTTGCGTGAAGTGCTCGAAGATGCTCCGGCAGACCTCGGGCGCTTGGCCGACCTGCTGCTGGCGGCGCCGCGGCAACGGCTGGATTCGCGCATTGCCGAGGCGCTCGCGGCGGTCGATGGATTGCTGACGGACAAGGTCAGTGCGACGACCCTGGCGCAACGGGCTTGCCTGTCCCTGAGCCAGTTGGAGCGGTTGTTCGGCGACCAGGTCGGGCTCTCGGTACGGCGCCTGGTGCTCTGGCGCCGCTTGCGTCTGGCGCTGCGGCTGGCGCTTGAGGGTTTGTCACTGACCCAGGCCGCTCACGATGCCGGCTTCGCCGATGCCGCACACTTTTCCCGCACCATGCGCGCCACCTTCGGCATCCGCGCTGACCGCAATCTGGCACGGCTGAAGCTGCAACTCATCGATTAGGCACCGCGCAATCCGGCGGGTGCTTCCGGGCTGGCGCCGTGATCCTGGGCGCGGAAGGGTTCGGCCATCTGGGCCAGGTAGTCGCAGGGATAATCCGGGCGGCTGCCGATACCCAGGTCATCGACGCCCATGCGGTATTCGCTGTGAAAGGCGGTGCCCAGCAGGCGGTCCCAGAAGCAGAAGAACAGCGCGAAGTTCACGTCTCCGGCGCGGCCGTATTTCATGTGGTGGAAACGGTGTACCGGCGCCCAGGCGAACAGGTGGCGCAGCGGGCCGATGCGCATGTCGACGTTGCTGTGCTGCAGCAGAAGCTGCAGGGCGATGGCGAAGGCGAGCAAGGCCGCGACCGGCAACGGCATTCCCATCAGAAGCAGAGGCGCGGTGCCGGCGAGGGCTTCGACTGTCTGGTGCAGCGGGTGCTTCATCAGGCCATTGAAACCGTACATGCGCTGCACACTGTGGTGCACGGCATGCAGGCGCCAGAGTGGCTCGATCCTGTGGCTGAGGTAATGCATGAGGGTGACGCCGAAGTCGGCGATCAGGATGGCCAGCAGCAACTGCAAAGGCAGCGGCCAGTGGTGGGGCCACACGCCGGCGTTCGGTATCCAGGCGGCAGCCAATGGGATGGCCGCGATGCCGAGCAGGTTGAGGGTTTCGTTGAACAGCGCGTGCAGGCCGTCCCGCAAGAGGTCGCCCCGTGGCCGGTTCCACTGTGGCTCATAGGGCAGCCAGGCTTCGGCGAGGAAACTCAGGGCAATGGCCAATACCAGAAACACCACGAGCCAGTAGGGCGAGTGCTGGGCCGTGGTCCAAAGTGCAAGGGCGAGGAAGCCGAAGAGGAACAGCGGGGAGTAGAGCCAGGCGAAGAGTGGACGCATGGGAGGTCTCCTTGAAAAGTGACCTCCAGCGTGAGGGACAAGGCGCCACGCGGATTGAAGAAACCGCGCAAGGTGGAACGGGCGCGGTTTACTCGCCAGCCAGTTCCAGCTCGGCCAGCGCGTCGGGCTGGTTCTTGAAGGCTCGGGCGAAGGTGTCGCGATGCTTGGCCATGAAGATGCCGATGTCTTCCACCTGCTGCTCGCTCAGGGACGGCACCGCTTTCTGCAGGACTTCGGCCAGGGATTCGGCCAGTTCGAGCATCTTGTCGTAACGGTCGGCTTCGGCCTTATCCATGAACAGGCGCTCCGGATCGCGACTGCTGCGGTACACCACTTCGACGGCCATTCATCACCCCTCACCTTCATCGGTTGGAAAATACTGGATGTGCGTACAGTATTCGGAATGATGGCAAATGGAAATAGCCCGTAGGAAATTTCCCTCAGCCGGCCTCGCTCAACGGTCGCTGCGAATGGGCCCGAATTCCGCTGGAATCCAAGCATAGCCCGTGCCTTCGCCTTCGCTAAGAACAGGGCTGTGGTCGCCGGGACGAGGGTCAGGGCTGCGACAACCTGCCTCGTGGCGCGCAGGGTAGGGCGGCCCCCATCCTGCATCACCCCCAACTGTCACTTTTCCCCGGCACCATCAGGGCCGTTGTCGCAAGGAGCTGTATCGTGAAAATCAACTGGGCTGAACAACTGCGCGAAAACGTGCATGGCCTGGCCGAGTCGCTGGGAAATCTCCTGGTGGAGAGCTTCCATTACCTGGCGCTGTTCGCCATCGGCGGTATCACCGCCTGGGCCGCTGTGGTGGCGTTCCTGGGGATGGTGGAGAAGGGGCACATCACGGTCGATGACATCCTGCTGCTGTTCATCTACCTCGAACTGGGCGCCATGGTCGGCATCTACTTCAAGACCAATCACATGCCGGTGCGCTTCCTGATCTATGTGGCGATCACCGCCCTGACGCGCCTGCTGATTTCCGACGTTTCGCATCATCACCGGCCCGACCTGGGCGCGGTTTTCGTCTCCGGGGCGATTCTGTTGCTGGCGCTGGCGATCCTGGTGGTGCGCTTCGCTTCTTCGCGCTTCCCTTCCGAACAGTCCGACGCAGCTCCGCGCCGCCGGCACCTGCGCCGTCAGGTCGAGGCAGAAGAGGAAGCCTGACCGCGTGCACGAATAGCGTGCATCAGATGCGCGCTATTTGTGCGGCGTTGACCTGTCCCGAGCGAACCGGCGCGACACTGCCGCCGGTCATGCTGGTAAGCAGTTCTCCCACCTTGTTGCCGCTCTCGATGGCGATCCCCAGGCGAATGCTTTCAATCACGCGATTGAGGCGTACCGCATCGTTGCGTTGCGCTGCGCTGATCAAACGCCGCGCTGCCACGCCGCGCTCGTTGGTGAGGGTCAGCATGATGGCGCCGTCCGGGCTGACGAGGCTGAGGTTGACGCGGTATTCGGCCTGGAATTCGTCGGTGAGGATCTGGAAGGGGTTGTACATGGCCTGTCACCTGGTTGATGGAGCATGAGTCGATGGACGCCAGGAGAACTGCAAAGTTCGAACCGCCATGACCAACGGCGCGCGCGGAAACCGACCGGCGTCGTCGCCAGCGAACTGGAGGTCGCAGCCCATCCGTCGGCTCGGCTCGGTCGTGCGATCTCTGGGGGAGGCCGCTGCGGGTCTGCAGCTGGTACGTCGGGCGCCTGATACAAAATCTTCATTGCAATTCAGACACGGCTGAGAATAATTCTCACATTTCATGGCACTTTCGCCCCAACTGGCGGCCCGCTCGCTCCGCCAACGGGGCAGTGCGAGCCATCTGCCGACTTCCGGTTTGCCACTGTCGACGGGCTGTCAGCCCGGAAAGGGCAATCAATGAAGGAACTAACGTGAGCAAAGCCAAGACCTCCACGCGCTGGGACGTAACCGCGCGGGTACTGGCGGCGATTCTCGGTGGCTACGCGGCGGCCTATGCGGCCACGGCGTTCCTGTCCGTTTATCTGCCGCTGGTGCGCAGCGACCGGGTGGTGTTCGCCAGCCTGTCCTGCTTCGCCGTCTACACCCTCGCCATCATCTATGCCTTTGCCGCGCGTTCGGCCGTCCGTGCCTGGCTCGTGCTGGTCGGGGCGACCGCCCTGATGGCGCTGGCCGCCTACCTGCCCAGCGGTTTCGGAGTACGTCCATGAGCCTGCGCCAATCCATGGCGGGATTGCACACCTGGGGCGGGCTGCTGCCGTCCTGGCTGCTGTTCGTCATCTTCTTCGCCGGCAGCATCGCGTGCTTCGACAAGGAACTGGAGCGCTGGATGCGCCCAGCACTGCATGAGCCATCCAGCCACAGCATGACCGTCGACCAGGTGCGCGAAGCCATGCTCGCCAAGGCACCGGATGCCCATGCCATCTGGATTCGCCCGCCGAGCGAGCGCGAGCCCTTCTACTGGGCCGGCTACGAGCCCGCCGATGAAAGCGAATTCATTCGTTTCGCCCTCGACCCCGCCACCGGCGAGGCGATGCCGGAAACCGTCGGCGGACTGTTCTTCTTCACCCTGCACTACGACCTCAACGCCGGCAGGGTCGGCATGTACATCGTGGCCATCGCCGCCATGTTCATGCTGGTGGCGCTGATCAGCGGCATCATCATCCACCGCCGCATCTTCAAGGACTTCTTCACCCTGCGCCCGGACGCCAACGGCCAGCGCGCCTGGCTCGATGCGCACAACCTGTTCGGCGTGGTGGGATTGCCGTTCCACCTGCTCATCGCCTACACGGGCCTGGCCATCTTCGTGGTGTTCTACATGCCCGCCGGTATCCAGCGCGCCTACGACGGCAATGCCGAGGCGTTCTTCCACGACGTGATGGGCGCCTACTCGCGCGAAGACATAAAGCAGCCCGCACCGCCGCCGATGTCCCTCGACAGCCTGGTGGCCGACGCCCATCGCCGCTGGGGCGGCAATGAGACCGGCTGGATCAGCGTGCATCATCCGGCCGACGCCGCCGCGGTGGTGGATATCCGCCGCTACGACCGTTCTGGCATCGTCGACTTCCAGTGGACCCTGTCTTACGACGCGGCCAGCGGCGAACTGCTCCACGAACAGAAACCCTACAGCCCCGGCTACCAGAGCTATGCCTGGCTGACCAACCTGCACATGGCGCAGTTCGGCGGGCAGATCGTCCGCGCTCTGTACCTGCTGCTCGGCCTGATGGGCTGCGCGATGCTGCTGGCCGGCCTGCAGGTCTGGCTGCGCAAGCGCGAGACGCGTGGCAGCTACGACATCGGCCTGGTGCGCGCGCTGAATGGCGCGGTGGTCGGCGGCCTGCCGATCGCCAGCCTGGGCCTGCTCTACGGCAATCGCCTGTTGCCGGCCGGCATGGCCGAGCGCGCCAGCGCGGAAACCTGGGTCTTCGTGGATGTCTGGCTGCTGGTGGCGGCCTGGGCCGTGCTGCGCCGCAACAGCGGCAAGGTTGCCCGTGATGTGTTGATTGCCGTGGCGGTACTGGCCTTCGGCTTGCCACTGCTCAATGCGCTGACGACGCCCCAGGGCAGCCTGCTGGCGACCCTGGCGCGTGGCGATTGGGAGATGGCGGGCATCGACCTTGTCCTGCTCGGGACCGGCGTTCTCTGCGGCTTCCTGGCCTGGCGCCGTTCGCAACCGCAGGTGGTGAAAGCACCGCGTGTGCGCCGCCGCCTGGTGGAGGAGAGCGCCTGATGCTGTTCCTGAGTTTCGCCTTCTGCTACCTGGCCATGACCGGATTGGCCCTGGCCATGTCACGCCAGCACAAACTGCTCTTCAGTGCCGCCCTGAGCGAATCCCGCAGCCGCCTGCTGCGGATCGGCGCCGTGCTCGCCATGCTGGTAGGCCTGGCCCTGGCCATCGCCGAACTGGGTGGCGAAATCGGCGGCGTGATCTGGCTCTGCCAACTGATGCTGGCCGGCTTGCTGTTGGTTGCGCTACTGGCCTGGCAGAACCGCTGGGTGCTGCCTCTGGTGGCCCTGCTGCCACTGGGTGGTGGCCTGCTGAGCCTGATCTGAACCGTCCGACTGGCACCGCTCGCCGTTCGCAATGGCGAGCGTAAACTGGTCCTGGCGGTGCCTTGCATCACCGTCAGGAGGTGTTCCATGCGACCCACACCCCTCATCGTGCTGGCCCTGGTGATCCTTTCCCCGACGGTGTTGGCATCCACCATCGAGGTCAGCTTCACACAGCCCGACAAGTACAGTGATGCTCGCCTGAATCGCGACTACGGCCGGGGTGCGGATGACTTCGTGCTGAAAGATCTCAAAGCGCATATCGAGAAACTCGGCAAGCGCTACCTGCAGCCCGGCCAGACCCTCAAGATGGAAATCCGCGACATCGACCTCGCCGGCCAGTTCGAGCCCTGGCGAGTGAATTTCCAGGACGTGCGCTTCATGCGTGAAGTGACCTGGCCGCGGATCAAGCTGCACTACAGCCTGGAGCAGGACGGCAAGACGCTGGTGAGTCGCGATGCCACGGTGATCGACCAGTCCTACCTGCAACATGGCAACTACTACTTCAGCAACGACCGCCTGCGTTACGAGAAGACCATGCTGGACGACTGGTTCCGCTGGAACATCGGGCCGAAGGACAAGACTGTTTCCTATTGAGTGGCCATGTGGGCTGCGGAAGATTCGCGAGCAAGCTCGCTCCTACAAAAGCACGGCAGGACTGCGTCCTGCATAGCGATTGAAATCGCCCCCACAGGACTGTGCCTATCAGGACTGCGCCGAAGGTGTGCCGTGAGTCACCCCTCTCCCACTGGGAGAGGGGCCGGGGGTGAGGGGGATAACCGGCGGCTCGGTGCCTGCCCCTTTCGCGAATGAATTCTCTCCCACAAAGCCCCCTAGAGGACTGTGCCGAAGTCGAGCCGTGGGCACCCCTAGCCCTTCAGGCTCGGAAGGTTCGCGAGCAAGCTCGCTCCTACAAAAGCGCGGCAGGACTGCGTCCTGCATAGCGATTGAAATCGCTCCCACAGGACTGTGCCTATCAGGACTGCGCCGAAGCTGAGCCGTGAGTCACCCCTCTCCTCTTCAGGGAGAGGGGCCGGGGGAGAGGGGCCCTTAGTACTCCACGCTGTAACTCAGGCTGTAGGTACGACCGCGGCCGTGGTAGTCGAACAGGTCGGCGGGGATGTTGGCGCTGTAGAACACTTGCGCGCGCTGGCCCCAGACGGTGGTGTAGTCCTTGTCCAGCAGGTTCTGGATGCCGAAGTTGAGGGTGCCCACCGGCAGGACCTGGCTGCCCAGCAGGTCGAAGGTCGCGTAGCCGTCGATCTTGTGGTCATTGCCATCGAACTGGCCATTGGCGAGGACGTTGCCGTCGTCGGACAGGTTGAAGGTGCGCACGCCTTGCAGGCGCAGGCTGGTGTCGTCGTCGCGCCAGCCGACGAAGGCGGTTAGTTTGGACGGGCTGGCGGCGGTCACGTCCTGCTTCTGCCAGCGGTCGTCGATCTTCTGCTGGGAACGGATGGCGAGGGCGCTGGTGCCGATCTGCCAACTGTCGTTCAACCAGTAGTTGGCCTGGCCTTCCAGTCCGTAGTTGCGCTTCTTGTTGTCCAGTTGCTCCACCAGCAGGGTGGTGCGGTTGTAGGTGATGCTCTTGTCGGACCAGGCGTAGAAGGCGGCCAGCTGGGCATCCAGGTTGCCGTCGTAGTGGCGCCAGCCGAACTCCAGCTGCTTGGTCTTGATGCCGTCGAGGGCGGAGTCCTTCACGTTCACACCCTTCTGCAGCACCCAGCGGCCATTGACCGGGGCGGCGGAGTAGGTGCCCTGGCCGTAGTACTTGGCCGGGTCCGGCAGCTCGAAGCCTTCGGAGTAGTTGGCCCAGACCTGCTGGGCCTTGTTCAACTTGTAGACGGCGCCGAAGTTGTAGAGATCGACCTGGTAATCCTTCTCGCCGCCGGGAATGGCGTCGGCGCTGGTGCCGTTGCCCTTGCTGATCTGGATCTGCTGGGCTGCCGCAACGAAGTCACCGACGTCGTTGTTGGTGCGCTGACGACGCACGCCGCCGGACAGGGTCAGGTCGTCGGTGGCGCGCCAGCTGCCCTGGGCGAACAGCGAGTTGCTGTCGGTGTCGATGCCCGGGTAGCGGCCGACCTTGGCGTATTCGTCAGCCACCAGGCCCCCGGTCTGGGCGGCGGTGCCGAGGTCGAACAGGGCCTGGTCGGAGTCGAAGCTTTCCCGCTCGACGTCCGCGCCGTAGGTCAGGGTGAAACGGTCCCACTCTTTCACCAGCACGGCCTTCAGCCCGTAGTAGTCGGTGTCCTGCTGCGAGGCGGAGTAATAGGAGCGGGCGGGGTTGATGGCGCCGGTGCCGGTGAAGCTGATGCTCGGATAGGGCTGGAAGGCCATCTCTTCGCTGCGGTAGTAGGCCTGCAGGTAGAGGTCGTGGCCGAGTACTTCGGGGGCATGGTAGGTGGCGTTGAACTGGGTGCGTTCGGTGCGCGGCTCGCGGTCGAAGCTGGCGCCGCCTTCGATCTCGAACGGCTCCAGGCCCCGCAGGCCGGCGAAGTTGCGGCCGAGGTCGACACCCTTGTCGCCGTCGTAGCCGGAGTCGTACCACTGGGCGCCCAGGCTCAGGCTGTGGCCATTGGCGAAGGCGAAGTCGAGGCTGCCCATGACGTCCACCGACTGGTTGTATTGCAGGTCGGTCTGGGTGATGTCGAGCATCACCTGGTCGCTGCTGCCGTCGTAGGCGGCGCCGTTCTTCTGGTAGGCCACGGAGGCGCGGCCCTTGATCTGCTCGCTGCCACCGCTGACGGACTGGGCTACGCGCCAGTCATGGTCCTGGCTGGTTTCGAAGCCGCTGCGCAGGCCTACTTCGCTGTTGAAGCGAGCGGCGCCGGCTTCACCCTTCTTGGTGACGATGTTGATGATGCCGCCGGTGGCACCACCGCCGTACACCGCGCTGGCGCCGGAGAGCACTTCGATGCGTTCGATATTGAACGGGTCGATGGAGTCGAACTGGCGGCTGATGCCACGGGAGCTGTTCAGGGAAACCCCGTCGATCATCACCAGGGCACTACGACCCCGCATGTTCTGGCCGTAGTTGGTACGGCCCTGGGGACCGATGTCGAGGCCGGGGATCAACTGGCCGAGGGCTTCCTTGAAGGGCACGCCGGCGCGGGTCTGCTCCTGCAGCTGGGGCGCGTCGATGATCCATACGGTGCCCGGCAGCTCGCTGATGCTGGTGGGCGCGCGGGAGCCGACGACCACCTGGCGGTCCACTTCGATGGCGGCGCCGGATGATTGCAGGCTGTAGCCGCCGGCCTGGACCACGGCGTGCAGGCCGCTACCGGCCAGCAACTGGTTCAGGCCCTCGTCGACACCGTACTGGCCGTGCAGGCCCTGGGTCTGGCGGCCGGCGGTGAGCTCTGCGCTGAAGGACAGCAGCACGCCGGCTTCCCGGCCGAATTGGTTGAGTGCCGCTTCCAGTGGGCCCGCGGGAATGTCGAAGGCCTGGAGTTGGCTTTCAGCACCCATTTCCACGGCAGCCGCCATGACGGGAGCGGGCAGGGTGGCGGCCAGGCCGAGGCTCAGCAGCAGCGGCTGCATGGCACGGACCAGCGGTTTGCGGGCGAATTGGCGAAGGCGCGGCGGGTACTGCATGGGGTCGTCTCGTTCGTGAATTGGGAAGGTCTCTGCCTGCCTTGTCACGCGAGTTCGGAAAAAAGGCTCAGCTTTCGCAAAAAACTGTTGATTGCTATCGCGCCGCTCCCACAGGTCGTGTCGGTGCAGGCTTTTTGTAGGATGGCGTTGAGCGCAGCGATACCCATCGTTCCGGGCGTCCGGGGGGCACCCCGTGGCGCGCGGATGCACCTTGATCCAGTAGCGGGTCAGACTGTGCACCTCCACCGGCAGCGCCTTGGGCAGCATGGCGAAGATGCGTTCGGTGTTGTCCAGCGGATAGCTGCCGGAAATCAGCAGGCCGGCCACCTGCGGATCGCAGCTGAGGTGGCCACGTCGGTAGCGGCCGAGTTCCGCGAGGAAATCGTCCAGGCGCATATGGCTTGCCACCAGCATGCCCTGGGTCCAGGCCAGGCTGTCTTCGCTGGCGCTTGCAGGCGGGTCGATGCGGGTGGGCGAGAGGTTGGCCTGTTGGCCGGGCACCAGCGACTGGCGCTGGCCATCGGCAAGCAGGTCGGCGTTGCCATCGAACAAGGTGACGCGGCTGCTGCGTTCGAGGATGCGCACATTGAGCCGGCCGCCTCGGCTCTCGATCAAGCCTTGCGGGGTATGGATGCGCAGGGGGCGGGGATCGGCCACGCCATCGAGAAGGATTTCGCCCTGGCGCATTTCGATCAGCCGTTGCCCAGCGTCGAAGCGGATATCCACCGCGCTTGCAGTGTTCAGCTCGAGGCGCGAGCCGTCGGCCAGGTGCAGGGCGCGGCGCTCGCCGACAGCGGTGGATTCGTCGCTGCGCAGGGCTAGCAGGGGTTCGCTGTCGCGCAGGCTGATGGCGCCGCCGCCGACGAGGGCGCAAAGCATCAGCAGCTTCAGGGCCTCGCGGCGATTGCGGTGGGCGGGAGCGCCCAGAGCCGCCAGCGCCACTGGCGTTTCCAGGCCGCGCAGGCCCCGGTTCACTGCCTCGATGCGTTGCCAGGCGCGTTCATGTTCGGCATCGGCGCTGCGCCAGTCCCGCCAGGCCCGGTGACGTTGTTCGCTGACCTCGCCACTCTGCAGTTCCACCAGCCATTCGACCGCCTGCTCGGCGACGGCCGGGGCGATGCGGCTGCGATCCACGCTGTGCAGGCTCATGTCACACGCTCTCCGCGAAATAGCAGCGCTGCGCCGCCCTGACCATGTGGCGCTTGACGGTGGAGAGGGAGATATCCAGTTGGGCAGCGATTTCCACGTAGGTCATGCCGTCCACCTGGGCCAGCAGGAAGACCTTCTTCGCCACCGCCGGCAAGCCGTCCAGCAGGCGATCCAGCTCCACCAGGGTCTCCAGGATGATGGCGCGCTCCTCTTCGCTGGGGGCGAGCGCTTCCGGCTGCGAAGCGAGCGCTTCGAGGTAGGCCCGCTCGATGTCCTGGCGCCGGTAGTGGTTGGCCAGCACGCGCTTGGCTACCGTGGTGAGGAAGGCGCGGGGCTCGAGGATCACCGGTTTTTCCCGCGCCAACAGGACGCGCAGGAAGGTGTCCTGCGCGAGGTCCGCCGCGTTCTGCGGGCAGCCCAGGCGACGGCGCAGCCAGCCCGTCAGCCAACCGTGATGGTCGCCGTAGAGTTTCTGCAGGGATTCGGCCGGCGGAGGCGGAAGAGCGTCGGCACCGTGATTCAAGAGCTGGACTCGGAAGCAAATGGGAACGTTTCGCATTCTATAGTTGCTAACCGGACTTCAGCAATAATCAGAGGGTATCGAAGAATCTTCTTAACTTGCTGTAGGAAGATTGGAACCGCCCAACACGCTCCGTGGTCAACTGGCAACAAAATCTGGAGAACTCACCATGCTTTCGCGTCACTGCAACCGTCGTCTCGCTTCCGTCCTGATCGCCGGTCAGTTCGTCTTCCTTGCCCAGATGCCGCTGGCGCAGGCCGCCATGATCGGCACACCGCAGGCCATGCAGGAACAAACCCTGCAGCAGCATCAACCGGTCGACCAGGCACAACTGCGCGCCATGCTGGATGACCAGAAGGTGCAGCAGAAGCTCGAATCCCTCGGTGTGCCGCGAGAGCAAGTGGAGGCACGTATCGCCAGCCTGACGCCGGCCGAGTTGCAGCAATTCAACCAGCGCCTGGAGCAGGAACCGGCCGGCGGCTGGGTGGGCATCATCGTGCTGTTCCTGGTGATCTTCATCATCACCGACATGCTGTGCGCCACTGACATCTTCAGCTTCATCAAGTGCATCAACTGATGCGGCTCTGGCTCGCGGTCCTGGTGCTGGCCCTCGCGGGCTGCGCCGGGCAGCAACCCGTGCTGTCGCCCCAGAGCGACCGCCTGCCGCAGCGCATGGAGCTGACCCAGACACCGTTCTATCCACAGGAAATCTACCAGTGCGGCCCGGCCGCGCTGGCGACGGTGCTGGTGCAGCGCGGCGTGAAGACCTCACCCGAGGAGCTGACGCCGAAGGTCTACCTGCCGGCCCGCCAGGGCAGCCTGAAGCTGGAGCTGGTGGCTGCCGCGCGCCAGTACGGGATGCTGGTCTATCCGCTGGAACCGAGCCTGGATGCGCTGCTGGCCCAGGTGGCCGCCGGCAACCCGGTGCTGGTGATGCAGAACCTCGGTCTGGACTGGCTGCCGCGTTGGCACTTCGCGGTGGTGGTCGGGTTCGACCGCAGCAAGGACGAGCTGGTGCTGCGGTCCGGCACCGAGAAGCGCTGGGTCACCGATCTGCGCAGCTTCGACCGTACCTGGCAGCGTGCCGAGCGCTGGGCCGTGGTGACGGTGCCGGCGGATCAACTGCCCGCTGAGGTCCGCCTGGAACCCTGGATCAAGGCCGCCAATGACCTTGAGCAGACCGCCCAGCGCCCAGTGGCGGAGCGTGCCTATCGCACGGCCGCCGAGCACTGGCCAACGGAACCGTTGCCGCTCTTCGCCCTGGCCAATGCGCGCTATGCCGACGGTGATCGGGACGGCGCCGAGCAGGCCCTGCGCGAGAGCCTGAAGCGCAAGCCCGACTACGCTCTAGGCTGGTTCAACCTGTCCGAAGTGCTCAACGAGAAGGGCTGTGCGACCCAGGCCCAACAAGCCCGTGCCTGCGCTCGCCAGTTGGCACCGGGGGACGCGCGTTTGGCATCGCCGCTGGGTGCGGCTCCCAACGGCAAAAGACAGTGCGGCGCGCTGCCGGTGTGCCGTGAGTGAAGAACCTGTAGGGGCGATTTCAATCGCCAGGCAGGCCGAAGGTCTGCCCTGCTGTGTCCGTCAGGGCAACTGCGTTGCCCTTGGCGATTGAATTCGCCCCCACAGGATTTCCGTCCAGCGTTCCACAAAAAAGCCCCGCAATTGCGGGGCTTTTTCTTGGGGCTTGGCCTTACAGGCGCAGGCCGCCGTCCAGCTCCAGGACACGACCGGTGTAGTAGTCGTTTTCCAGGATGTAGGCGACCGAGTGGGCGATTTCCATCGGCTTGCCCAGACGGCGCAGGGGGATGCCCGAGGTCATCTTTTCCAGGGCTTCCGGCTTCATGCTGGCGACCATGTCGGTCTCGATGAAGCCCGGAGCGACGCCGGCCACACGGATGCCGTAACGAGCCAGTTCCTTCGCCCAGACCACGGTATCGGCTGCCACGCCGGCCTTAGCGGCGGAGTAGTTGGCCTGGCCCATGTTACCGGCGCGGGAGATGGAGGAGATGTTGATGATCGCGCCCTGGTTTTCCAGTTCGATCATCTTGGCGGCGACTTCGCGGGTGCAGAGGAAGACACCGGTCAGGTTGACGTCGATCACAGCCTGCCACTGGGCCAGGCTCATCTTGGTCATTTCGCCGTCCTTGACCTTGATGGTCAGGCCGTCGCGCAGGATGCCGGCGTTGTTCACCAGGCCGTTGATGGCGCCGAAGTCTTCGGCCACCTGGGCGACCATGTGGGTCACCTGCTCTTCGTTGGCCACGTTGCAGAGGTAGGCGCGGGCATCACCACCGGCAGCCTTGCAGGCGGCTACCGCTTCATCCAGTTTTTCCTGGTTCAGGTCCACCAGGGCGAGCTTCGCGCCCTTGGCGGCCAGATACTCACCCATGGCGCGGCCGAGGCCCTGGCAACCACCGGTAATGATGATGACCTTGTCTTTGAGTTGCATGAGAATCCCCTCGAATAACTGTCGCTTTGCCCCCGCTTGCGCCGTTAAACCGCTATTCTGGGCGCTCGTCCGTTTTCGACGGATTCTTTGCGAGGAGTCATAAGGTGAGCGTGAAAGCCGCAAAGCATGCACGAGAAATGCTGCTCAAGGAATACCAGGGGGTGCTGTCCACCCATTCCAAGACCATGCCGGGCTTCCCTTTCGGATCAGTGGTGCCTTATTGCCTGGATGCCGAAGGCCGACCGCTGATCCTCATCAGCCGCATTGCCCAGCACACCCATAACCTGCAGAAGGACGCCAAGTGTTCGCTGCTGGTGGGCGAACGTGGCGCCGCCGACGTCCAGGCCGCCGGCCGCCTGACCCTGCTGGCCGAAGCACGGCAGATCAGCGACGAAACCGAGGTGGAAGCCGCGGCGACCCGCTATTACCGCTACTTCCCGCAGGCCGTGGACTACCACCGCACCCATGACTTCGATTTCTGGCGCCTCGAACCGGTGCGCGCTCGCTTCATTGGCGGCTTCGGCGCGATCCATTGGGTGGATCAGCTCGTTCTGGCCAACGCCTTCGCCGGCGAAGCCGAGATCAGCATGCTGGAACACATGAACAGCGATCACGCCAATGCCATCGCCCACTATGTGGAACTGGCCGGCTTGCCGTCCGGACCGACGGCGGAGATGGTCGGAATCGATTCTGAAGGATTCCACCTACGCATCGGTCAGACTCTTCATTGGTTGCCCTTCCCAACATCCTGTAACAACCCTGGCGCAGTCCGTCAGGCCTTGGTACAGCTGGCTCGTGCTGAATCCTGGCCGACCGGTGGCGAGGCGGTGGCTTGAATTGGGAGGAGGGCGACTTCATCTAACGGATTATCGGAAGCCGTTCTTCCGCCAAGGACCCCCAGATGCGCGCTTTTCTCTTTCTGTTCCTGCTCTTTCCGCTGATCGAGCTGGCCGTCCTGATCCAGGTCGGCAGCGCGATCGGCATCCTGCCTACCCTGCTGCTCGTCATTGGTACCGCCGTGCTCGGCAGCGTGCTGCTGCGGGTGGCCGGTGTCGCCACTGCCTGGCGCGCCCGTGAGCGCCTGGCCCGTGGCGAAGTGCCTGAGCAGGAAGTGCTTGAGGGCCTGCTGATCGCTGTCGGTGGCGGCCTGCTGCTGCTCCCGGGTTTCATCAGCGACATCATCGGCCTGTTCTGCCTGATCCCCTTCACCCGCCGCCTGTTCATCCGCAATCTGCGCCAGCGCGCAGCGGCCCAGGCCATTCGCCAGCGCGCCTTCGCCGACGACCTCGCCGCCCGCAGCGGCCAGACCCGTCCGAACGTGATCGAAGGCGAGTACGAGCGCCGCGACCGCTAGTTTTTTTTGTGGGTGACCCTTGAAATGCCTCTTGGCGCCCCTATGTATCGGTCACCGCAAGGTTCTTGCCTGTTGGCAGGTCAGATTCCAGCGGCGCGCCCGTCGCGCTGCAACCGGCCCCGCCGGACATTACCAACCCACCGGTGCGCGCACCGGTCGAAAGACAACACTATTGGGAGAGATCGACAATGAAGCTTCGTCCTCTGCATGACCGCGTCGTCATCCGTCGCAGCGAAGAAGAGACCAAAACCGCTGGCGGCATCGTGCTGCCGGGTTCGGCCGCCGAGAAGCCGAACCGTGGCGAAGTCGTCGCTGTAGGCACCGGTCGCCTGCTGGACAACGGCGAAGTGCGTCCGCTGGCCGTCAAGGTCGGTGATCAAGTGGTGTTTGGCCCGTACTCCGGCAGCAACACCATCAAGGTCGATGGCGAAGAACTGCTGGTGATGGGCGAGAGCGAAATCCTCGCCGTCGTCGAAGCCTGAATCTCGCGAATCTCCGCCTACACACCAAAGAATTGAGGATCAATTAAATGGCTGCTAAAGAAGTCAAATTCGGCGATTCCGCCCGCAAGAAGATGCTGGTTGGCGTGAACGTACTGGCCGACGCCGTTAAAGCCACCCTGGGCCCGAAAGGCCGTAACGTGGTTCTGGACAAGTCCTTTGGCGCTCCGACCATCACCAAGGATGGCGTTTCCGTTGCCAAGGAAATCGAGCTGAAAGACAAGTTCGAAAACATGGGCGCCCAGCTGGTGAAAGACGTTGCCTCCAAGGCCAACGACGCTGCCGGTGACGGCACCACCACCGCTACCGTACTTGCTCAAGCCATCGTCAACGAAGGCCTGAAGGCCGTTGCTGCCGGCATGAACCCGATGGACCTGAAGCGCGGCATCGACAAGGCCACCATCGCCATCGTTGCCCAGCTGAAAGAGCTGGCCAAGCCTTGCGCTGACACCAAGGCGATCGCCCAGGTAGGCACCATCTCCGCCAACTCCGACGATTCCATCGGCAACATCATTGCCGAAGCCATGGAAAAAGTAGGCAAGGAAGGCGTGATCACCGTTGAAGAAGGCTCGGGCCTGGAAAACGAACTGTCCGTCGTAGAAGGCATGCAGTTCGACCGTGGCTACCTGTCCCCCTACTTCATCAACAAGCCGGACACCATGGTCGCCGAACTCGACGGCCCGCTGATCCTGCTGGTGGACAAGAAGATCTCCAACATCCGCGAAATGCTGCCGGTCCTGGAAGCAGTCGCCAAAGCCGGCCGTCCGCTGCTGATCGTCGCTGAAGACGTTGAAGGCGAAGCCCTGGCTACCCTGGTTGTGAACAACATGCGTGGCATCGTCAAAGTCGCAGCCGTCAAGGCTCCGGGCTTCGGCGACCGTCGCAAGGCCATGCTGCAGGACATCGCCATCCTGACCGGCGGCACCGTGATTTCCGAAGAAGTCGGCCTGTCCCTGGAAAGCGCTTCCCTGGAACACCTGGGTAACGCCAAGCGCGTTGTCCTGAGCAAGGAAAACACCACCATCATCGACGGCGCTGGCGCCCAGGCTGACATCGAAGCCCGCGTTGCCCAGATCCGCAAGCAAGTCGAAGAAACCACCTCCGACTACGACAAGGAAAAACTGCAAGAGCGTCTGGCCAAGCTGGCCGGCGGTGTTGCCGTGATCAAGGTCGGTGCGGCTACCGAAGTCGAGATGAAAGAGAAGAAAGCCCGCGTTGAAGACGCCCTGCACGCTACCCGTGCTGCCGTCGAAGAAGGCGTGGTTCCTGGCGGTGGCGTAGCCCTGGTTCGCGCCCTGCAGGCCATCGAAGGTCTGAAAGGCGACAACGAAGAGCAGAACGTCGGTATCGCCCTGCTGCGTCGCGCTGTAGAAGCTCCGCTGCGCCAGATCGTGGCCAACGCCGGTGACGAGCCGAGCGTGGTAGTCGACAAGGTCAAGCAGGGTTCCGGCAACTACGGCTTCAACGCTGCTACCGGCGTCTACGGCGACATGATCGAAATGGGCATCCTGGACCCGGCCAAGGTCACCCGTTCCGCTCTGCAAGCCGCTGCCTCCATCGGCGGCCTGATGATCACCACCGAGGCCATGGTTGCCGAAGTGGCTGACGACAAGGCCGGCCCGGCCATGCCTGACATGGGCGGCATGGGCGGCATGGGCGGCATGATGTAAGCCACCCGGCCATCCGGTTCGAAAAAGCCCCGCCTCGTGCGGGGCTTTTTCTTGCCTGTGAAAATGGGCGCAAGCGCCACGCGTGGGTATGATCGCTGGTTACGCGCTGACGGGAATTCCAGGTTGGTTCCCGGTCGAACGTACTCGGGCCGGCACGTGGCCATCAGTGGATGAATGGAGTTGCACCATGCGGATCCTGCTAGTCGAAGACAACAACGACATTCTCGGCAACATGGTCGATTTCCTCGAACTCAAGGGTTACTCCGTCGACTGTGCACGGGATGGCCTCTCCGGACTGCACCTGGCCAGCACCGAGCACTACGACCTGGTCGTGCTCGACGTGATGTTGCCGGGGCTGGATGGTTACAACCTCTGCCGCCGCCTGCGTGAAGAGGCCCGGCGCGATACGCCGGTCATCATGCTCACCGCCCGTGATGCGCTGGATGATCGCCTGCAAGGCTTCAAATCCGGTGCCGACGACTACCTGCTCAAGCCTTTCGCCCTTTCCGAGCTGGCCGCTCGCATCGAGGCTGTGCTGCGTCGTTCCCAGGGAGGCGGCAAGCGCAGCCTGCAGGTGGGCGATCTCAGCTATGACCTGGACACGCTGGAGGTCAGCCGCGCAGGCAAGACACTGCGGCTCAATCCCATCGGCCTCAAGCTGCTTGCGGTGCTGATGCAGAAGAGCCCGCACCTGGTTCGCCGGGAGGCGCTGGAAGAGGCCCTGTGGGGCGATGACTGCCCTGACAGCGACAGCCTGCGTAGCCACATCCACCAGTTGCGCCAGGTGATCGACAAGCCCTTCGACAAACCCCTGCTGCACACCATGCATGGTCTGGGCTACCGCCTGGCGGAGTCCGCTGATGGAGTTTAAGCAGAGCCTCGCCCGACGGATTCTCATCGCCTTCGTGCTGATGACAACCCTGGTGGGGGGCACCTTCTCCGTCGGCATCATCGAAGTCGTGCACCTGATCGAAGAGCAACTGATTTCCCGCGACCTGAACAACGAACTCCGCCGTGTCCTCACCCAGAACGTCTTCCAGGGCAAACCGCCGGCCCTGGACAGTGATACCCGCTTCTACATCAGCGACAGCGCCAGTCCCTACGCGATTCCCGAGAACCTGGCCGGTCTGGAACTGGGATTCCACGAGGTCTTCGAGGGCGAGAGCTCCTACCACGCGCTGGTTCGCGAGATCGATGGCCGCCGCTATGTGATGCTGCAGGACCAGAGCGATTTCGAGGCCCGCGAACAGGTGCTCTACCGGGTGGTGATGGTGGGCTTCGTCCTCAGCGTGTTGCTGGCGCTGATGCTGGGCTGGGTGCTGGCGCGCAAGGTCATCGAACCCGTGGTGCGCCTGGCCGGACAAGTCCGTCATCGCGACCAATTGCTGGGCATGGCGCCTCCACTGGCGCCGGACTACGCCGCCGACGAAGTGGGGCAACTGGCCCAGGCCTTCGACGATACCCTCGGCCGGCTGCATGACGTGCTCAATCGCGAACGCCTGTTCACCAGCGATGTCAGCCACGAACTGCGCACCCCCCTGATGGTGCTGGCTACATCCTGTGAGCTGCTGGCGGAGAATCCCCACCTCGATGCGCGTGGTCGTGCCCATGTGCAGCGCATTGCCCGTGCTACCGAAGAAATGCGCGACCTGGTCCAGACGTTCCTGATGCTGGCACGCGCCCAACGCGACGAAACCAGCGGGGCGCCACAGGCGAGCCTGACCAGGGTTGCCGGCGATCTCGCCAACCAGTGGCGCGAAGCCATCGAGCAGAAGGGCCTGCGCTTCGAGTACCAGCCCGGTACACCCCAGGAGCGTCCCTATAACGCGTCCTTCCTGCGCTCGGTCCTCGGTAACCTGCTCCGTAACGCGCTGCACTACACCGACGCCGGCAGCATCCGACTGGTGCTGAAGGACGGTGGCTTCGTAGTGGAGGACAGCGGTGTCGGCATCCCCGAAGCGGAGCGCGAGGCCATGTTCCGTCCGTTCGTCCGAGGGCCGGCGAAGCGCGGCGATGGTCTCGGGTTGGGGCTTTCGCTGGTACAGCGGATCTGTGACAACCAGGGCTGGACCGTCAGCCTGAGCGCCGTTGAGCCCACCGGTTGCCGCTTCGAGGTGAATCTCGGCGGTCGACCCGATCTCGCCAATTGAGTTTTTTCTCACCCTTTGACCCTTCCCGAAGCAGCCGTTGCGGACGCAATAAGCCCGGCACCGACCGTCGAGCAAGCGGGCAGCCCTTCGCGACTTGTGGCAGTTTAGGCGCCACTCGTCGCTGAGCGCGGCGGGTTGGTTAGTGCTGATCTACGGTTATGAAGCAGCGTTTGGCAGCGCTATCAAGGGGTTGCGATCATGAAATTAGAAGTCACACGAGCTTTGTTTCTCGTCGGCGCTTTGGGGGTAGCCTCCCTGGCGGTGGCTGCCTGGCATGAGCCTTCGCCCTCCGTGGTCAGCGTCAACGGCCTCGGCTACTGCCCGTTACCGCCCAATGCGCGGTTGAAGGCGCAAGCGCAGCCGGACCAGAACCTGCTGCTGTTCATGTTCGGCCTGTCCCAGGGGCTGCGCGCCCAGGAGTGAGGTCCGGACCCACGGAAACCCCGCCAAGGCGGGGTTTTCTGTTTTTTGGGGTGAGCGGAATCGACTTTGTTCGTTGGGCTTCGCGTAGCTCAGCCGCAACCTACGAGAAGTCCGGCCCCGCAAAAGAAAAGCCCCGCAATTGCGGGGCTGTTCGTTATTCAGCGGCTGGTCGCCGGCTGGCCTTCGGGCTGCAGGTCCTTCTTCGCCAGCAACGTATAGACGCAGGGCAGAACGAAGAGGGTGAACAGTGTGCCGATGGACATGCCGGTGGCGATCACCAGGCCGATGTCGAAGCGGCTGACCGCTCCCGCACCCGTGGCGAGGATCAGCGGAACCATGCCGAACACCATTGCCGCGGTGGTCATCAGCACCGGACGCAGACGAATGGCGGCGGCTTCTTCGACCGCTTCACGGGCGGACAGACCCTTCTCGCGACGCAACTGGTTGGCGAACTCCACGATCAGGATGCCGTGCTTGCTGATCAGGCCGATCAGCGTAACCAGGCCCACCTGGGTGTAGATGTTCATGCTGGACACGCCCAGGAACAGCGGGATCAGCGCGCCGCAGATGGACAGCGGCACCGTGACCAGGATTACCAGCGGGTCGCGGAAGCTCTCGAACTGCGCAGCCAGCACCAGGAAGATGATCGCCAGGGCCAGTGCGAAGGTGACGTAGAGCGCACTGCCTTCCTGCACGTACTGGCGGGATGCGCCGGCATAGTCGAAGCCATAGCCGCGCGGCGCTTCTTCGCGAGCGATCTGCGAGACGGTGTCGATCGCTTCGCCCATGCTCACGGTCGGGAAGCCTTCGATGATGGCCGAGTTGAGCTGCTGGAACTGCTTCAGGCGGGTCGGCCGGGCGCTGTCATGCACGCTGATCAGGGTCGACAGGGGCACCATGGCGCCGCTTTCACTCTTCACGTAGTAGTTGCTCAGCCAGCCCGGATTGTCGCGGTAGGCGCGCTCCACTTGGGCGATGACCTTGTAGCTGCGGCCGTCGATGGTGAAGCGGTTGATCTCACCCTCGCCCAGCAGGATCGCCAGGGTCGAGCCCAGGTCCTCCATGGACACGCCCATCTGTGCAGCCTTCGCCCGGTCGATGTCCACCACCACTTCCGGCTTGTCGAACGCCAGGTCGACGTTGAGGAAGGCGAACTTGCCCGACTCCATGGCGCGCGCCTTGATCCGCTCAGTCACTTGCAGCAGCGACTCGTAGTCGTTCGGGGTGTTGATCACGAACTGGAACGGCAGGCCTTCGCCGGTGCCCGGCAGCGAGGGCAGGTTGAAGCCGAAGATCTGCAGGCCGGGGATCTGGTTCAGCTTGCCCTGGACTTCATGGAGCAGTTCCATCTGGGTGCGCTTGCGCTCGTCCCAGGGCTTGAGCAGGAAACCGCCGATGCCGGACTGCACGCCGTCGAAGCCGTTGATCTGGAACGAGGAGTAGTACTCGGGGAACTCCTTGAAAATCTTCACGAACGCCTCGGTGTAAGCGTTCAGATAGTCCAGGTTGGTCGGCTGCGGCGCCTTGGCCATGATGAAGACGATGCCCTGGTCCTCATCCGGGGCCAGTTCGCTTTTGGTGAACTTCAGCAGCACCGGGATCAGGCAAAGCACGATGACCGCGAACACCACGACTACCGGGCGGGTGTTCAGGGTGCCATGCAGGGCCTGCTGATAACGCCGCTTGAGACGGTCGAAGATCATGTCCAGCTTATGCGCCAGGCCCGACGGGTTCTCGTCGTGACGCAGCAGCTTGGAACACATCATCGGCGACAGCGTCAGGGCGACGATCCCGGAGATGATCACCGCGCCCGCAAGGGTCAGCGCGAATTCACGGAACAGCGCGCCAGTCAGGCCTTCGAGGAAACCGATGGGGGCGTAGACCGCGGCCAGGGTGATGGTCATGGATATGACCGGCACGGCGATCTCGCGGGCGCCCTCGATGGCCGCATCGAAAGGCGTCTTGCCCTCTTCGATATGCCGGTGGATGTTTTCCACCACCACGATGGCGTCGTCCACCACCAGGCCGATGGCGAGCACCATGGCCAGCAGTGTCAGCAGGTTGATCGAGTAACCCATCAACTGCATGAAGAAGAGCACGCCGATCATCGACAGCGGGATGGTGATCACCGGGATCAGCACCGAGCGGAAGGCGCCGAGGAACAGGAACACGACCACTATCACGATCAGCACCGCTTCGCCGAGGGTCTTCACCACTTCGTCGATGGAGGCCTGGATGAATCGGGTGGCGTCGTAGGCGATGGACACCTTGAGGTTCGGCGGCAACTGGGATTCAAGCTCCGGCATGATCGCGCGCACGTGCTTGATCACGTCCAGGGGGTTGGCGCTGGGGGTGCCCTTGATGCCGATGTAGACCGAGGGAATGCCGTCGAAGGAGCTGATGGAGTCGTAGTTTTCCGCGCCCATCTCCACCCGTGCCACGTCGCGCACCAGCACGCGGCTGTCACCCACGGTCTTCACCGGGATGGCGCCGAAGGCGTCGGGGGACTTGAGGTCGGTGGTGGCATTGATGCTGGTGACGACGTACTGGCCCTTCACCTCGCCGGCGGCGGAGAGGAAGTTGTACTTGCGCACCGCGTCATTGATGTCGTTGGCGGTGATGCCGTAGGCCGCCATCCGCACCGGGTCCAGCCACAGGCGCATGGCGAAGACCTGGTTGCCGAGGATTTCCGCCTCGGCCATGCCCGGCAGGGTGGCCAGCTTGGGCTGGATCACCCGCGACAGGTAGTCGGTGATTTGCGGATTGGACAGCTCGTCGCTGTAGAAGCTGATGTACATCAGCGCCGAGGCGTCGGCCGCTTCCTTGGACAGCACCGGGTCTTCCGCGTCCTGCGGCAGCTGGTTCTTCACCTCGTTGGCCTTGGCCAGCAGTTCGGTGAAGAGCCGGTCGGAGTTGGCACCGATGCGCGCGTAGATCTGGATGACCGAGGCGTTCTGCTGGCTCGCCGAGGTCATGTAGTCGATACCCTCGGCGCTGGCCAGGCTCTGCTGCAGCGGCTGGGTGATGTAGCCCTGGATGGTCTCGGCGTTGGCGCCGGGGTAGGCGGTGGTCACCGTAATCAGGGCGTTTTCCATCTGCGGGTACTGGCGGATCACCAGTTTGCTGAAGGCCTGGAAACCCAGGAGCACGATCAGCAGGCTGACGACGGTCGCCAGTACCGGGCGACGGATGAAAGGATCTGTGAAAGCCATGTTCCGTTCCTTCGCGCGCGTGTCGCTTATTGGGCGCGGGCTTGAGTGTCCGGTTTGCTGGACAGGGTCTGGTCGGGCGCGATGGCGACGTGGGAGCCGTTATCCAGCTTGAGCTGGCCGGAAGTCACCACCTGTTCGCCCGCCTGGAGGCCCTTGAGGACTACGACCTTGCCATCGCGGCGCTCGCCGGTTTCGACGAAGCGGCGTTCCACCACCAGCTGAGTCTCACCGTCCGGGCCTTTCTCGGGCTGGCCTTCGGCGTTCTTCTTCTCGTCGATCACATACACCGAGTTGCCGTAAAGGGTGTAGGTGATGGCGCTTTCCGAAACCACCACGCGCTCCTGGTCGCCCGGCAGCAGCACCTCGAGGTTGGCGAACATCCCCGGCAGCAGCTTGCCATCGGGGTTCGGCAGCATGGCGCGGACCTGCAGGTTACGAGTGGCTTCTTCGACCTTGGGGTTGAGCGCGGCGATGTCGCCCTCGAAGGATTCGCCCGGGAACGCGGCAACGCTGATGCGCACCTTCTGCCCAACCTTCAGCAGCGGAGCGGATTGCTCTGGCAGGAAGAAGTCGACGAACAGGGTATTCAGGTCCTGCAGGGTGGCGATGATGGTGCCCGAGGAGAGGAAATCACCGACGTCCACCTGGCGGATGCCGATGGTGCCGGCGAAGGGCGCGACGATGCGTTTCTTGTCCATCAGGGCTTTGAGCTGGGCAACCTTGCCAGTGGCGGCCTGGAGCTCCGAGGACAGGCGGTCGAATTCGCTCTTGGAGATGTTCTGCCGACTGACCAGGCTGCGACCACGCTCGAACTCGACGCGGGCCAGGGACAGTTCGGCTTCGGCGGTGGCCAGGCTGGCGCGTTCGACGTCGCTGTCCATCTGAATCAGCGGTTGGCCCAGCTTGATCTTCTCGCCGGAAAGGAAGAGCACGTCCTGGACAGTGCCGCTGGCTTCCACGGTGAGGTCGACGCCCTGGAACGCCTTCAGCGAACCGATGGCGGGCAGGCGGCTTTGCCAGGGCTGCTCGACGGCCTTCTCGGCGGAGACGCTGATGGGAGGCTGGGGCGCAGAAAACTGCTGGATCTGCTGGTAGATCGAGAAGCCTTTATAGGCAGCAAGGGCGACCACCACGAGGGCAACGACGCCCAGCATGATGAGCATGCGGCGGAGCAACATATTCCGGTTCCTTGGCAGGGAAGAGTGGCCTGGGAATAGGCGAGGGAAGCACCTTAGTACCAGAGTTAGACCAAGTCAAAGACAAGAAATTGCAGAACGTTGCGTTTCGGTATTTTGCGGTTTGTGCGCTGCGGAGATCGCTGAAGATCGAGTCAGATCGGTGAATTTGTTCGGGCAGGAATCCGACCTTTCTGATCGAGGGGACAAGAGGCGGCGGCACTTCCCTGTGCCTGCCGTCAGGTCAGGCGTGGAGACGCGCCGTGAGTTGGGTGAGGTCGCCGGAAAGACCTTGCAGGTGCTGGCTGGCGCCCTGGGTACGTTGCACGTTCTCGTCGTTGGTGGTGGCGATGGCGGTAATCTCGGTGAGGTTGCGCGAGATGTCCTCGGCCACCGAAGTCTGTTCTTCCGCCGCGGTGGCGATCTGACGGTTCATGTCGCGGATGGCTTCGACCGCATCGGTGATGCGTTGCAGCATGGCGCCGGCCTCGGTGACCTGGGCGACGCTCTCCTCGCTGCGGTTCTGGCCGTTCTCGATGGCGCGGACCGCGTTGAGGGCGCCAGTCTGCACCGTGTCGATGATCTGGTGGATTTCGGCGGTGGACTCGGCAGTTCGCTGCGCCAGGGTGCGTACCTCATCCGCCACTACCGCGAAGCCACGACCCTGGTCACCCGCGCGGGCGGCTTCGATGGCGGCGTTCAGGGCCAGCAGGTTGGTCTGCTCGGCAATGCCGCGGATCACTTCCAACACCTTGCCGATGCGGCCGCTGTCGCTTTCCAGGCGACGGATCACTTCGGCGGTGTTGGCGATCTCACTGCGCATGCCGGTGATGCTGTGGATAGTCGCCTGCATCACCGCGCCACCCTGCTGTGCCGAGTGGTCGGCCTGGTCGGCCGCACCTGCGGCTTCGGCGGCATGGCGCGCGACCTCCTGGGCCGTGGCAGACATCTCGTGCATGGCTGTGGCCACCTGGTCGGTGCGGGAGAACTGCTCGCGGGTGCCTTCGGCCATCAGGCTGGCGATGGCGCTAAGTTCGCCGCTGGCGTTGTCCAGTTGCGCGGTACTCTGCTTGAGGCGGTTGAAGGTGTCGGCGAGGAAGTCGCGCAGGGTGTTGGCGGCCACGGCCAGGCGACCCAGTTCGTCCTCGCGGCTGGTATCGACGCGTTGGCCGAAGTTGCCCTGGCTGAGTTGGGCGATGTGCTCGATCAGCGCGCTGATGGGCGCGATCAGGTTGCGGTTGAGCAGCCATAGGCTGAACAGGCCGATGCCGATGCTCGACAGCAGCATGACCGCCAGACCGATGTTCACGGTGCTGTCGGCGCGGGCGCTGATGGCGTCGGATTGCTGGCTGCCACGGGCATGCAGTTCGGCCACAAGGGCGCTCATCTGCTCGCTGGCGGCGCGGTCGATGCCCTTGACCGCAGTGTCGCCGGCTACCGGATCGGCGCCAGCCGCGATGAAGGCGTCACGGCCCTTGCGGTAGGCGATGCCGAGGTTGCGGTGCTCGTTGCGCAGGCTCTCCACCTTCGCCCGCAGTGCCCCGTCGTCGAGGTCGCGGGTCTTGTTCAGCAGCTTGCCGAGCACCGCCTGGACCTTGGCTTCCTGGCCTTCGAACTGGCTCCAGTATTTATTCAGGTTCTCCGGGTCCTTGCCGCGCAGCAGTACGTTCTTCCATTCCTGGACCTGCACCTTGAACTCGAGGTTGGCCTCATCCACCAGGCTTGAAGCTTCCAGCGTGCCGTCCACCAGCCCGCGATAGGACTGGATGCCGCCGGAGAGGAAGTGGAAACAGGCCAGGGCGATCAGCAGGAGCAGCAGCAGGCTGCCGCCGAGCAGGGTGAGGATCTGGCCGCGCAGGGAGCGTCGCAGAGACATGGTGTTGCGCCTCTTGGAAAAGGAAAGGAGATGTGGGCTCTCTACCAGACGAATGTTGCAGTTGTGCGATCGCCGGAAAGGCGTGTTGGGGCGTGTCGGGCAGGCATTCACTTAGTCGGCACGGCGAGGTGCCGCTGAAGGGCGCAGGCAGGGAATTTGTGGGGTACGGAAGTGCCAGTAAGCCAGGAATGGCGGGGCTTTGAAATGGGGACTCTGTAGGAGCGAGCTTGCTCGCGAAGAATGTGCTCGGACTGTTCGCGAGCAAGCTCGCTCCTACAGGTTATGGTTTGCGCCGGCCGATCAGGCCAGGTGCAGGTGGTTGTCCCAGAAACTGGCCGGCAGTTGCAGCGGCGCGACGGTGATCTGTTCGCTGCGGCAGTCGTAGACGCGGCAACGGCCCTGGCCAGAAGTGACGACGAAGCCATCCTTCACCGCGCCGACGCCGGCGCAATCCGGCAGCGGTGCGTCGAGGCGTACGGCTCCGCTGTCCAGGTCCCAGATGAAGAAACGGTTGCCTCGTGGTGCGGTGAGGGCGACCAGGCGCAGCTCGTCGTGGATGGCGACACTGGCGGTGTACTGGACCATCGCCAGGCGCTGTTCGTCCTCCAGCGGGAAGGGCTGGAAGGGCTGGCCGGGACGCTTGATGGCGACCAGATCGGCCCGATCGGTGGCATCGCCCATGTACTGCTGGCCGGCGACGATGGTGCCGTCGGCGCCAATGGCGAGGTGACGGACGCTGTTCATCTGTTGCGGCAGGGTTTCCTTCGACAGCAGGCTGCCGTCGCGACGCATCAGCACCAGGCTCGGCTCCATGGCGTCGAGGTTCATTTCCACGCGGCTTTCGGCCTCGGTGCGGATACCGCCGTTGGCCACCACCAGAGTTTCGCCGTCGGGCATCCAGGACACCTGGTGCGGGCCCAGGCCGTGGGTGGAAAGCTCCCCGTCGTGGATCAATTGACCGGACTGATAGCGGTAGCGGCCGAGCATGCCCCGGCCCGGATCGGTGGTGTCGTTTTCGGTGGCGTAGAGCCATTCGCCGTCGCGATGCCAGACGCCATGGCCATAGAAGTGGCGGTCCTTTTGCGAAGTCAGCGTCTGCAGCAGGCGGCCGTCGCGCAGATCCACCAGGTAGCTTTCGGTACCAGGGCGACGGGCCACGAAAAGCGCCACCGGTTCGCTGGGATGCTCGACGATGTCGTGGCACCGCTGGCCGACACGGGTGGCGAATACCTGCGTTCCGTCCAGGCGGTAGCCCACGGCGTAATGGTGGCCGTCGGCATCGTCGCGAGCGGAGAGCAGCAGGGGCGATTCGCCCTTGCGGCTCAGGGTCCAGCCGCCCAGGCCAACGGCACCGAGCAACAGGCTGGCGAGGGTGAGTACCTGACGGCGGAGCATCTCAGTCACCGTCGTTGGCGTTGAAGCCGAGTTGCACATTCAGGGCCTTGGCCAGTTCGCCGGAGTGCAGGCGCTGAACGCGGTCGAGGCTGTCGTAGAACTCGTTGAGCTGCTTGAGGCCGTCTTCGCTGGCCAGCAGTTCGCTGAGCGGCTGCTTGATGGCGCTCAGCTTGCCGCGAGCTTCGCTGTAGCCGGCGTCGATCTTCTCGGCCAGGGCTTTCTGGTCGTCGCCCAGCAGGCTGCGGATGCCGTGCTTGTCCTTGCCCAGCCACAGGGCCTCGGCGCTGGCCAGGCTGGCGCTCAGGCTTTCCAGGGAGGAGTCGCTGCGCCAGCCGTCAGCCTGCATCGGCTGCGGCAGGCTCTTGGTCTGGCGGCCCATGGGGGTGCCGAGTTTCTTCTTCAGGGTATCCAGGGCGGTGACCTGGACGCGCAGCAGCTCGGAGATGGCTTCGTGGGAGTCCGCATAGCGCTGGTTGGGGAACTTGCTCAACTGGTCGAGCATGCCGTCCTTGCTGTTCCAGCGGGTGAGGATTTCCTCGGCCAGGGACTTCTGGCGCTCACCGATGGCCTGCAGCAACGGGCAGTAGCGTGCCTTCTGGGCGCTGTCGGCCATGTCCAGGTTGCTGTCGAAGAGGATGTATTCGTAGGCGGACAGGCCCTGGACGACCACGCTGGCCTTGGCCAGGGAGGTGGCGTCGACGTTGGGCTGGGCCTTGACCAGTTGCTCCACCTGGCGACCGACCAGGTTCTTCTTGTCGGGCCAGAATTGCACCTGCCAGGCGCGGTTGCCTTCGGCCAGCGGCCCGACCATCAGCGGCTGCAGTTCAGCCCAGGCTTTCTGCGCTGCGAGGAAGTCGGCGCGGGCCTTGGCCAGGTCTTCCTTGCCGGAGCAGAAGGCCAGGGCGCTGGCAGCGAGCTGGCGGTCCGCTTCGACCCAACGGCTGTAGGTCGGCAGGATCACGTCCTTGGCCAGGGCAGAGGCGGTCTGCGCTTGCGGGTCCTGCGGGGCGCAGGCACCCAGGGCCAGGGCGGCGAGGCTGGTGAACAGCAGTTTGGGACGGAACATGCAGGGCTCCTTATAGGGAATTCAGGAAGGCCAGCAGCGCGGCACGCTGCTCGGCGTCGTATTTGAGGACCTTCTGCTTCGCCGCTTCCGCTTCGCCGCCGTGCCAGAGAACGGCCTCCAGCAGGTTGCGTGCGCGGCCGTCATGCAGGAACTGGGTATGGCCGCTCACGGTTTCGGTCAGCCCGATGCCCCAGAGCGGCGGCGTGCGCCAGTCGCGGCCGGTGGCCTGGAACTCGGCGCGGCCGTCGGCCAGGCCCTCGCCCATGTCGTGGAGCAGCAGGTCGCTGTAAGGGCGGATCACCTGGTTGGCCAGCTCGGGTTCGGCGGCATCGGCCGCAGTGGTGAAATTCGGGGTATGACAGGACTGGCAACCGGCCTGGTGGAACAGGCCCTTGCCTTCCAGCACCTTTGTGCTGTCCACGTCGCGGCGGGCCGGTACGGCCAGGTTGCGGGTGTAGAACAGTACGAGGGACAGGATGTTGTCGCTGACTTCCGGCTCGCCACCACTCACTGCGGCCTTGCAGGCGGTCTGTGTCGCCGTGCAGTCGTCCTTCGGCAGGGAAGTGGTGGTCAGGCCCATATCACCCGAGAAGGCGTGAAAATTCTGTTGATTCAGGTTCGGCTGTCCGGCCTTCCAGCCGAAGCGACCGATCACCGTTTTGCCGGCGACATCGTCCCAGACCTGGTTGGGGCGACCGCGGATGCCATCGCCGTTGGAGTCATCGGGGTCGGCATTGGCGAGTATCGCCGCTTCCGGAATCGCTTCCAGCAGGCCCAGGCCGATCATGGGCGGGGCGATGCGCGCGGAGAACAGCGTGTCGGGATGCATCGCGCCATAGCCGAGCTGGGAGATTTCCAGGCGGGGCTTGCGCAATTCCACCGTCGTGCCGTCGGCGAAGGTCACAGGCACGGGGTCATAGCTGACGCGTACCTTGCCCTCGGGCGCGACCCCGGGAATCGACACGTCCTGCAGTTGGCCACCGTAGACCGGCTCCGGCACCACGCCCAGGCGTTCGAGCTGCCGTGCGTGTTCGGCCGAGGCGTCAGCCGGGATCGACAGGCGTACCAGCATCGACACGGCATTGTTGGCGCCGGCGGCTGGCGGGTGGCCGCGGCCGTCCTTCACGTGGCAGTTCTGGCAGGCATTGGTATTGAGAAGCGGGCCGAGGCCATCACGCGCCGTGGTGGTGGCGGGGGCGATCACCCAGGGATTGCGAAAAAAGCTGTTGCCCACGCTGAAGTCCAGCCTGCGCGAAGGCGTCAGGTTGGCCGAGGGCATGGAAAAGGCGTTGTGGTCGAACTGGCGGACCGTCGCTGCGCCGCCGGGCAGGTGCTCGCCGGGCTCGGCCTGGGTGAACCTCGGCGCGTCGTCACAAGCACTGAGGCCAAGGGCCAGCAGCAGGGGCGACAGGCGGCGAAAGGCCGGTGGAGCGAGCATTGGCGGGGTCCGGTCGACAATAAACAGGCCGGCAAGCTTATCAGGACTGAGGGCTCTGAATAAGAGGGATTTGCGTTTGGCTTACATTCTGAAGCCAAAGCCTATGGGGGATTATTGTGGGGGCGAATTCATTCGCTAAGCAGGCCGAAGGCCTGCCCTAAGGTCCTATTGGGGGGCGCTGCGCGCACCTTAGCGAATGAATTCGCCCCCACAGAAAAAGCAGCCCACCAGCTGGAAACAAAAAAGCGGATGCGGCACTGGGCCGCATCCGCTTCTGGTTACCGCTGCGTCGATCAGAACTGGTGATCGGCGTTGTCCGGCTTCAGGTCGGTGATGCCGAGTTTGCCAGCGGCATCCTCGATGGCACCGGTCTGCTTGACCAGGGAGGCAATGGCGTCACGAACCAGTTGCTGGCCGGCGGTGTTGTCGGCGGCGATCAGTTGGTCGAAGTGCACGCCCTTGTTGGCGCTGTCCACCAGGGCTTGCAGCTTGCCTTCGGTGGCTTCCAGGTCGGCCTTCAGGGTGGTGTCGGTCTGGGCGTCAGCCTTGGCCACCAGGGAGGACAGGCTCGGACCGGTCAGGGTGGTGCCGTCGACCTTTTTGTACTCGCCCAGGTAGACGTTGCGGATGCCCTTGCCGTTGTAGAAGTGCGAGTTGTGGGTGTTGTCGCTGAAGCAGTCGTGCTCGTCTTCGGTGGAGTTGGCTTCCAGGGCGACCTTCATGCGCTCGCCAGCCAGTTCGCCGAGGGACAGGCTGCCCATGCCGAACAGCATTTTGCGCAGGCCGGCTTCGGCCGGTTCGGCTTCCAGCTTGGCGCGGTAGTTGTCGGCTACGCCCGACTTCCACTGGCCAACCATGAACTCGAGGTCGGAAACCAGCAGGTCGGTCGCGGCCTTCAGGTACTGGCGGCGACGCTCGTTGTGGCCGCCGGTGGCGCCTTCGCCGACCACGTAGTCGGTGGCGGGACGGTTGCCGGCGCCCGGGCCGCTACCGTTCAGGTCCTGGCCCCAGAGGAGGAATTCGATGGCGTGGTAGCCAGTGGCAACGTTGGCTTCGGAACCGCCCAGCTCGTTCAGGCTGGCCAGCTTCTCACCGGTGATTTCGGTGACGTCGAGCTTCTCTTCGCCGACCTGGATGGTGGTGTTGGCGATGATGTTGGCGGTGGCGCCGGGGTTGCCCAGGGCGTGCTGGTAGTCGCCAGCGACGTAGTCGATCAGGCCTTCATCCAGCGGCCAGGCGTTCAGCTGGCCTTCCCAGTCGTCGACCACCGGGTTGCCGAAGCGGAACACTTCGGTCTGCATGTACGGGACGCGAGCGGCCAGCCAGGCTTCACGGGCGGCCTTCAGGGTGTCGGCGTCAGGCTTGGCGAGGAAGGCGTCAACGGCCTTCTGCAGGTTCACGCCAGTGGCGTGCGCGTCGGTGAAGACGGCGAGGGCGAGGTCGGCATAGTGAGCAACGACTTTCTTGGCCTCGGCCTCGTCGACCTTGGCGGTTGCAGCCGGGGCGGCGGCAGTGGTGGCCGGTGCGGTGGCTTGCGGTGCTGCAGCTTCTTTCTTGTCGTCACCGCAACCGGCGAGGGCAATGGCGACGGCGAGCAGGCTGGCGGCAGCCAGGGGCTTACGAATCATGGGCGAGGTCCTTTGCTTCTGGGTGATGGCAATGTGAAGTTGCGCAAATGAAAACCGCAACATAATGCGAAAGATTTTCATTTTTGGAAAGGCTGTTCTCGGGCGTTTTGCAACAGCTGAGTACGAGGTCTCCGCATCCTTGGCCAAACGCCATTAGAATCGCCGCAGCCCCCATGACCCGCAGCCTGAAGGAGAAGCCTGCATGAGTCTGACCAGCGTCGCCCTGATCGTGGTCCTGCTACTTGTCGCCGCCTATGCGGTGATCCTCTACAACGCACTGGTGCGCCTCAAGCACGGTGTCGGCAAGGCCTGGTCGAACATCGAGGTGCTCCTCAAGCAGCGGCATGACGAACTGCCCAAGCTGGTGGAAACCTGCAAGCAGTACATGCAGCACGAGCGCACCACCTTGGAGCGCGTGATTGCGGCGCGCAATGCGGTGGCCAGTGCCCGCGAGAAGGGCGACATCGGTGCCCTCGGCCAGGCCGAGAGCGGCCTGCGTGCCGGCCTCGGGCAGCTCTTCGCCCTGGCGGAGAACTATCCGCAACTCAAAGCCAACGAGAGCTTCCAGTTCCTCCAGCAGCGCATCAGCGGCCTGGAGAACGGCATCGCCGATCGCCGCGAGCTGTATAACGAGGCGGTGAACCTGAACAACGTGCGCATCGAGCAATTCCCGGACGTGATCATCGCCGGCCTGTTCGGTTTCAAGGCCGCCGAGCTGTTGGAGTTCAGCGAGGCAGAGAAGGCCGACGTCGACCTCAAGAGCCTGTTCAGCTGATATGGCGGTGGACGTAGCCGGGCTGGCAATCAGCCTGGGATTCAGCCTGGGCGCCTTTGCCGGCGGCGGCTGGTGGTGCCTGCGCCGCCTGGCGCAGGCGCGGTTGCTGCTGGATACGCCGACCTCGAAGATCCGCTCCGCGGCCCAGGGCTACGTGGAGCTTTACGGCGTGCTCCATCCCAACGGCGACGGTCCATTGGTGGCGCCGCTGACGGGCAAGCCCTGCCTCTGGTGGCGCTACCGCATCGAGGAGTACAGCGAGAGCGGCAAGAGCAAAAGCTGGCGCGTGGTAGACAGCGGAGTCAGCGATGCCTGGCTGCGCCTGTCCGACTCCACGGGAGAATGCCTGATCGATCCTCGCGGTGCTGAAGTCCGCCCGTCCACCCGTGAGGTCTGGAAAGGCCATCAGCGTCATCCTCGGGGTGCAACGGTTTCCGGCGGCTTGAGTGGCTGGCTGTCTGGCGGCGAGTACCGCTACACCGAGGAGCGTCTGCATGCCGACCAGCCGCTGTATGCCATCGGCGATTTCCGTACCAGTGGCGGTGGTCGCCAAGGACTCGACCTGACGACCGCCCAGGGGGCGGTGATCCGCGAGTGGAAAGGCAATTTCACCGGCCTGCTGCAACGCTTCGACAGCAATGGCGATGGCCAGTTGGACGAGGCGGAGTGGGGGCGCGTGCGCCTGGCTGCCAAGCTCGAAGCCGAAGATCGCCATCGCCACACCAGCGCGGCGCCTGCCGTGAACCAGATGCGCCGTCCAGTGGAGTCGCAACCCTTCCTGCTCTCCAGTCACGGCGAGGATGTGCTCGCCCGGCAGTTCCGTTGGCAGGCGCTGTTCGGCGCGGTGCTTTGCGTCGGTGGTGCGGTGGCGACGGTCTATGTGCTGAGGGTTACTGGGCTCATGTGAGCCGCTGTCCACTCGATGGGTTTCGCTTCGCTCTACCGCATCCTACGAAAGCCATAAAGGCGCCGTCCGGTAGGCTGGGTAGAGCCCGCGAAACCCATCGTTATGCTAGAGCGTCGCCGGATTGGAAGCCGCGTTGGTCAGGCGCCGGGCCTGCTTGAGGTAGAGGGTGAGTTCGCGGGCGGACAGGGGTTTGCTGTAGAGGTAGCCCTGACCTTCGTTGCAGCCCTGGGCGATGATGTAGGCCTCCTGCTCGGCAGTCTCCACACCTTCCGCGATTACCTGCATGCCCAGGTTGCGCGCCAACTGGATGATGGCGCGGACGATGGTGGCGTCGTCTTCGTCTTCCAGTACGTCCTGCACGAAGCTCTTGTCGATCTTGATCTTGTCCAGCGGCAGGCTCTTCAGGTAGCTCAGGGACGAATAGCCGGTACCGAAGTCGTCGATCGCGATCAGCGCGCCGGAGCGCCGCAGGCTGAGCAGGTGCTGGGCGGCGGTGGAGATGTCTTCCATCAGGCCGGTTTCGGTGACTTCCATCTCCAGGCTGCGCTGCGGCAGGCGATAGACCTGCAACAGGTTGTTCACCACGCGCGGCAGTTCGGCGTGGTGCAGCTGCACGGTGGAGAGGTTGATGGCCATGCGCAGTTCGCTGAAACCCTGGTCGTGCCATTCGCGAAGCTGGCGGCAGGCCTGGTCCAGTACCCACTCGCCGATGGGAATGATCGAACCGTTCTGCTCGGCCAGCGGGATGAACAGGTCCGGCGGCACGAAACCGTGCTGCGGATGCTGCCAGCGCAGCAGGGCTTCGACGCCCACGACGCGGTGGTCGCGGTAGTCCACCTGGGGTTGGTAGACCAGGTGCATCTCGCCACGGTTGAGGGCTTCGCGCAGATCCTTCTCGAGTTCGCGGCGGCGGCGCATCTCGCTGTCGACGCTGGCGATGTAGAACTGGTAGCGGTTGCGCGAGCGGCTCTTGGCCAGGGTCATGGTCTGCTCGGCTTTCTGCAACAGCTTCTCGGTGCTGTCGCCATCCTCCGGGAAGAGGGTGATGCCGATGGTGGCACGCAGGCGAACTTCCTGCTGCTCCAGGGAGAAGGCCACTTCGAGGTCATCCAGTACGCTCTGGGCCAGTTCAGCGGCCTCGTAGGGCTGCTCGATGTCGGCCTGCACCAGCGCGAACTGGTCGCCACCCAGGCGCGCCAGGGCGCCGAGACGGCCGCTGTGGCCGCGCAGGCGGTCGGCCAGGGCGATCAGCAGTTGGTCGCCGGTCTGGTAGCTGAACTGTTCGTTGACGCCCTTGAAGTCGTCCAGGCCGACACAGAGCACCGCCACGCGGCGCTGCAGGCGGCCGGCGTCTTCGAGAATCTGGTCCAGTTGCTGTTGCAGTTGCTGGCGGTTGGGCAGGCCGGTGAGGAAGTCGTACTGGGCCATGCGCAGCAGGCTGTTCTCGGCTTCGCGGCGCAGGTGGGTGTTGCGTTCGATGGAGGCCAGCAGGTCGTTGGCGGTATTTATCCACAGGCCCAGTTCGTTCTTCTCGTTGCCCTTGAGCATGGGCAGCTTGTGTTCGCTGGGCCGGTCGGGATTGATGCTGGAGAGGTGCTCGATGATCTTCGACAGCGGCTTGGTCAGCAGCCAGTGGTACACGAGGTAGAGCACCAGGCCCATTGCCAGGGCGCGGAGCACGCCGGAGATGAAGATGATGACGGAGCTGGTGACGAAGTCTTCCCCGTAGGGGGCGGTATCGAGGGTGATGCTGAGGTCGCCGTAGTACTCGCTGTAGGGGCTGCGGCCGACCAGTTGGGTGGTGAAGGTTTGTTCCTTGCCAAGGATGGGGTCGGTCAGCCAGCGAGTCGACAGCTCCATCAGTGGCCGGTCCTTCTCCGCCAGCATCGGCTCGTTGGGATGGCCGATGGAGGCGTGGCGCACCGATTCATGCTGGAACAGGCCCTCGATCACCTGCATGCCCATCTCGCGATCCAGGCTGTAGACCGCCTGGGTCGAAGGATCGCGGAACATGCCAAGGATCCGGTTGGCGTCATTGGAAACTGCCTGCCGCGTCTTGTAGACATCGAACACGATCTGCGCGCAGCTCAGCACCACACCGACTACCAGTGCGGACAGCAGCACCACGCGCAGCAGCTTGAGTGACAAGCTGTGTTTGAGATCCAGCTTCAAATGGAAATTCCTTGTTCGATGCCGCCAGGCGTCAGACGGGTGTGAGTATTGGCAAACAGACCCTGGCCGTCAAAGGGCCAGTATGCGTATGCCACTATTCAATGCATCGATCCACTGCCGGGATCGCCGCTTCGATTCCCCCTCTCCTTTATGTCGGTGCGAACCGGTCCGACCTTGAGGGGGTGTCCGACAATTTTTCCCTTTTACCGCAACAAGACGACGAATGACGCGCAAAAATGAAGAAACCCGGCGAATGGCCGGGTTTCTCTTACCGCTGGAGCGGGTCTCAGGCAGCGTAGTTCTTGGCTACGAAGTCCCAGTTGACCAGGTTCCAGAAGGCCTCTACGTACTTCGGACGCAGGTTGCGGTAGTCGATGTAGTAGGCGTGTTCCCAGACGTCGCAGGTCAGCAGCGGGGTGTCGCCGCTGGTCAGCGGGCAGCCGGCGCCGATGGTGCTGGCCAGGGCCAGGGAACCGTCAGCCTTTTTCACCAGCCAGCCCCAGCCGGAGCCGAAGGTGCCGATGGAAGTCTTGGAGAACTCTTCCTTGAACTTGTCGAAGGAACCGAAAGCGGCGTTGATGGCGTCAGCCAGGGCGCCGGTGGGTTGGCCACCGCCGTTCGGGCTCAGGCAGTTCCAGTAGAAGGTGTGGTTCCAGATCTGGGCTGCGTTGTTGAAGATGCCGCCGGAAGAAGTCTTGATGATCTCTTCCAGGCTCTTGCCTTCGAACTCGGTGCCCGGAACCAGGTTGTTCAGGTTTACCACGTAGGCGTTGTGGTGCTTGCCGTGGTGGAATTCCAGGGTCTCGGCGGACAGGTGCGGCTCAAGGGCGTTCTTTTCGTAAGGCAGCGGCGGCAATTCGAAAGCCATGTCTATCTCCTTCATCATCAGGTCGGGATTTTTGCGCCAGGCGCGGGGCCGTTCACGGTCGGCCGAAACAGCGGCTGCGAGTTCGTACTCTTTTTTGCCGCGAAGTCCGGATCATAGCATCGGGCATGGGGCTTAACCACGCAGCAACTGTGTGGTTTAAGCCCTGCGGCCAGGGCTCTGGCGCGGTTATCTCATCTGGACCCGACGCACTCAGATTCCGTTCACCAATTGTGCCGCCATGCCAAACATCATCACCGCCACGGCCAGGTCGAGCAGACGCCAGGTGGTTGGACGTGCGAGCCAGGGTGCGAGCCAGGCGGCGCCGAGGGCGATGGCGAAGAACCACACCAGCGAGGCACTGGCAGCGCCCAGGGCATAGGCGCCGGGGACGGTTTGCTGGGCGCCGAGGGAGCCGATCAGCAGGACGGTGTCCAAGTAGACGTGGGGGTTGAGCAGGGTGACCGCCAGGGCCGCCAGCAGCACTGTACGGCGCGAACGCGGTCCGGTTTCGCCGGACTGGTCGAGGATGCCGGGCTTCACCGCGCGGCGCAGCGCCTGAACGCCATACCAGAGCAGGAAGGCCACGCCACCCCAGCGGGCGACGGCCAGCAGCACGGGGTTCTGCGCCAGCAGGGTGGCCAGGCCGAAGACGCCGGCGCTGACCAGCAACGCATCACAAAGCACGCAAAGGGCTGCCACGGGCAGGTGGTGTTCGCGGCGCAGGCTTTGGGCGAGGACGAAGGCGTTCTGTGCGCCGATGGCGATGATCAGGCCCGCAGCCACGAGTATTCCGTTCAGATAGCTCTGCCACATGGTGCTCACTCCGCCTGGGCGTTGGCCGCCAGGGCCCGCAGGGTAGAAACGGCGCGTTCGGCATCGGCGCTGGCGACGAACAGGTGATCGTGGAAATAGCCCGCCACCACGTTGCAGCTGATACCGGCCTGAGCCAGGGCGCCGGCGAAGGACGCGGTCAGGCCCACTGCGCTCAGGGAGGAATGCACTTCGAGGGTGATCCAGGCGGCGCTGTAGTCGTAGGTCAGGCCCAGGCGTTCGGCTTCGCTACGTTCCAGGATCACGGTCAGTCCTTCGCGCTCGCGGAAACTGCCGAGCGGCACGCTGCCTTGCAGGCGGGCGGCGTCGTCCAGGGCGCAGAACACGTACTGGCCGGGATTGAGGTGCGGCGACATGTTGCGGATCAGGGTGGAAAGTGCGGTTTCGCCGGCCATGGTGCTTCCTTCGCTACGACGTTTTGGGATGTGGCGAGTCTGCGGCGTGAGGCTGTATAAGGAAAACGAATCATGCTGATCTCTCATTAGGAAAACTGATTTGTTCGACTACAAATTGCTGGCCGCCCTGGCGGCCGTGGTGGAGCAGGGTGGTTTCGAGCGTGCGGCCCAGTTGTTGGGACTGTCGCAGTCCGCCGTGTCGCAGCGGATCAAACTGCTGGAAGCGCGGGTCGGCCAGCCGGTGCTGGTGCGTGCCACGCCGCCGGCGCCGACCGAAGTGGGCACGCGCCTGCTCAACCATGTGCAGCAGGTGCGTTTGCTGGAGCGCGATCTGCAACGACAGGTGCCGGCGCTCGAGCAGGGCGACATGCCGGAGCGCCTGCGCATCGCCCTCAACGCCGACAGCCTGGCGACCTGGTGGGCCGCCGCCGTGGGGGATTTCTGCGCTGAGCAGCGGGTGCTGATGGAGTTGGTGATGGAAGACCAGGAAGTCGGTCTCAAGCGCATGCGTGCCGGTGAGGTGGCGGCCTGTGTCTGCGCCGCGGAACGTCCGGTGGCCGGCGCCCGCAGCCTGCCGCTCGGCGCCATGCGCTACCGCGCCCTGGCCAGCCCGGCATTCATCGAGCGGCATTTCCCCAAGGGCGTTACGCCCCGGGCATTGGCCCGCTCGCCGGCCATCGTGTTCGGCCCGGATGACTTGCTGCAGCACCGTTACCTGGCAGCGCTGGGAGTCGAGGGGGGCTTCGTCCATCACCTCTGCCCCTCATCGGAAGGCTTCGTGCGCCTGGCCGAGGGCGGTCTCGGCTGGGGGCTGGTGCCGGAGCAGCAGGTTGGGGCGCAACTGGCGCGGGGCGAGTTGCAGGAGCTGATTCCTGACCAGCCCATCGACGTACCGCTCTATTGGCACCACTGGCGCCATGGTGGCGAACTGCTCGGCCTGCTCACCGATCACCTGGCCGCAGCTGCCAGCCGCTGGCTGGTGCCTTTGCCGCGTTGACGGCACAGCGGGAACGATGGCCGGGGATAGCGTTCAGAGTCGTTCTATTGGCTCGCGACGCCACACCTGGCAGACGCCAGGGCTGCTAGAGTCGCGGGCATCACGACGTATGGCAGGGGACCATAGATGAAGATTCTGGTGACAGGGGCGAGTGGCTTCATCGGTGGGCGTTTCGCCCGTTTCGCGCTTGAGCAGGGGCTCGATGTGCGGGTGAACGGGCGCCGGCCGGAGGGCGTGGAGCATCTGGTCAAGCGCGGTGCCGAATTCGTCCAGGGCGACCTGTCGGACACTGACCTGGCACTGCGCCTGTGCGACGACGTCGATGCCGTGGTGCATTGCGCCGGCGCGGTCGGCGTCTGGGGCAAGTACGAGCACTTCCACCAGGCCAACGTCCAGGTCACTGAAAATGTGGTCGAAGCCTGCCTGAAGCAGCGGGTGAAGCGCCTGGTGCACCTGTCCTCGCCCTCGATCTACTTCGATGGCCGCTCCCATGTTGGCATCCGGGAAGAACAGGTGCCCAAGCGTTTTTCCGATCATTACGGCGCCACCAAGTACCTGGCCGAGCAGAAGGTGTTCGCCGCCGAAGAATTCGGCCTCGAAGTGATCGCCTTCCGTCCGCGTTTCGTCACGGGTGCCGGGGATACCAGCATCTTTCCGCGACTCATCGCCATGCAGCGCAAGGGCCGCCTGAAGATCATCGGCAACGGCCTGAACAAGGTCGACTTCACCAGCGTGCAGAACCTCAACGACGCCCTGCTCAGCGGCCTTCTGGCCGCCGGCCCGGCGCTCGGGCAGGTCTACAACATCAGCAATGGCCAGCCGGTGCCGATCTGGGACGTCATCAACTATGTGCTGCGCAAGCTGGGTGTCCCCCAGGTGACCCGGCATGTTCCCTATGGCCTGGCCTACAGCGCCGCGCTCGTGAACGAGTCGGTCTGCCGGATTCTGCCGGGGCGGCCGGAGCCATCGTTGTATCGCCTGGCCGTGGCGGTGATGGCCAAGGACTTCTCCCTGGATATCAGCCGCGCGCGGCAGAACCTGGACTACGACCCGCGGGTGAGCGTCTGGACCGCGCTGGATGAATTCTGTGCCTGGTGGGGCGCCCAGCAGCCTTAACCACGCAACGGACCGGCGTACTGGGTGTACTTGCGCACCAGTTCTTCCTCGCTGAGCACCGGCGGCTTGAGGCGAATGCCGGTCAGGATACTGAGGTGTTCGCCCAGCTCGCGGGTGGCGTCGCGCTGGGATTCGGCGCAGGCGTTGAGCATGGACAGGATGGCGTCGGGCTGGCTGAGGCGGATATCCACAGCCTGTTCGTCACGAAGCTGGCGCCGCAGGGTCTGCATGCAATCCAGCACAGCCTTGGTCAATTCCACTCCTTCTTCCCCCATGGTCGAAGTGTGCTCCTGCGCTTCATGGCGAAGAGCGGGAGCCTGGCGGAGCCGTCGGCTCCGGATGGCGATTTCCTGGCATGGCCCCGTGCCGGGGCTGGCTACTGGCTAGCAAGCCCCGTACCAGGCTGGAAAGCCCGGAACTGCTGGGCCCTGGCGTGGTCAATCGAATGTCGCCGCCCCTGCGCAGTGCACCCCGCACCGCCGTGGCGCGACGCTGAAGACCGCCGTTGGAACCGGTATACTTCCGGCCATTCGCGGTTTTGTGTTTCTCTCCAAAGGTCCCCCAATGCGCAACGACGCTCTCGACGAAGTGGATGATGTCCCCAGCCTGACTACCGATGCCCGTGATCGCGACGAGTTCGGCCATCACCCGGTGACCGAGCCCGTGCATCGCCACAACAATGGTTATTCAACCGCCGCTCCCGTGAGCAAGGGCGCCAGCACTGGGCCGCTGTGGGCCCTGGTGGTCGCCCTGGTCGTCGCCCTCGCCGGCCTGGGCTGGTGGAGCTTCCAGCAGATCAGCCTGATGGAGCAGCAACTGGTGGCGACCCAGGAAAGCTTCGCCCGGATCAGCGAAGAGGCGGCCGGCCGCATTCAGGACATCACCGGCAAGGTGGTGGCGACCGAGTCCAGCGTGACCAGCGGCAGTGAGTCCACGAAGCTGCAGATCAAGCAGTTGCAGGCCAAGGTGATCGAGCTGGCCAAGCAACAGCAGGCCGCCAGCGCTCAGCTGGGCAGCCAGGGCAAGCGTGTGGATCAGCTCGCAGCGGATGTGAAGGCCGCCCAGGGCGCCGCGACCCAGGTGGGCAGCCAACTGGCCAGCAAACTCGACGGTCTGGCCAGCGAACAGGGCAAGCTCAAGGCCGCGCAGGGTGACATGGCCCAGTTCGACAGCCGCCTGAAGGGTTTGGGCAGTGATGTCGAGGCGCTCAAGAAGCAGGGCAACCCGAACCAGGCGATCAAGGGCCTGGAGCAGGATCTGCTGGTGCTGCGCAGCGAACTGGACAACCGCCCGGCTCCGTCCCAGGGCGCCAGCACTGCGGAGTTCGACGCCTTCCGCGCGCAGATGACGCGCAATATCAGCACCCTGCAAAGCCAGGTGCAGAATCTGCAGCAGCAGCTCAATACGCGCTGAGATTGCCTATGCAACGCAAGAGCCCCCGGACCGCGAGGTCCGGGGGCTCTGTCGTTCTGGCTTGCGTAGGAGCGAGCTTGCTCGCGAACAGTTCCAGCGGGGCGCCCATTCGCCAGCAAGCTGGCTCCTACCCCGGTGTGCGCTTCAGAGCCTGAAGACGTAATTCAGATAAAACCGCTCTGCATTGTGAGTGATGATCCCCGCCGGTCCACGTGACGTGGTGGTGCGCTCGATGCCGTCCGGTTGCCCCTTGGTATGAAATTCGTTGTGCAGCCACACCAGGCTCAAGCCTTTTAGAACCCCCGTGAAACCGTACTGCAGCACACTCTGGAATTCCCGGCGGGAGAATCCGTCGTAACCGGCTGCGTGATCAGAAAAGGCGTAGTGCATATCCAGTCGGAGTTGTGGAATGCCAACTGCGCTGAAGTCAGTGCCGCCCACAAGTTTGAACATTTCCTCATCTTCCACGCCGAAGAAATAGAACAATTTTGCACTGCTGTTCCAGGCGCCATGATCCTTGCTGAAGAATAACCGATCGAAGTCGTCCCCTCGCACTTTGTTGTAAGTCATGCCGGCGTAATAATTTGCCGTACGGTACTTCGCGGAAAGATCGATATAGCGCGCGTCGTGGGAGGTTTCCGCTTCATAGAGTCCGGGTACTCCCTGGTAATCGAACAGGTCGCCGGCATCCTGCTGCATACCGTGGGTGGCGTAGAGGTCGATAAAGCGGCCGGCACCCAGGTCGAAGCTATGTTCCAGCTTGACGGAGGCGGCTCGCAGATAGCGCTCGGACTCGGAATACTCGGCCAGCAGCCGGCTGCCGAACGGCATTTGATAGGCAAGGGCGAATAATTGGAGCTGGTCGATCTGCTCGCCGCGGAAGTTGCTCAGGTCGTCTCCCCAGCCATTCTCGTTGCGCGGACTGAACTGGTTCACCCGGCTGTAACGCAGGTTCAGGCCGCCGATGCGGTAATCCGCATCCAGGCCTGTGGTGCCGGCGGGAAGGATGCGGGTGGCGTCGTCGAAGTATTGGGCGTAGCGGCGCACCTTCTTGCCACCGCCCACCACCAGCTCGCCCGCGTCGCCCTGGAGGCGGCCGCGCAGGTAGGCCTCCAGGGGCTTGGCCAGGCCGTGGGGCGACTGCACCGAATGGTCGGGTTCGAGGTTGCTGATGCTGTTGGCCTCGTCGCCGATGCGCAGATCATCGGCCAGGCCGTAGCTGTAATCCACGCCCAGCACATCCCGGTACCAGCCGGAATTGAAACTGAACTGGGTTCCCTGGACCCATTCGTCGCGGGTGGGGCCGACACCATCGCCGTTGTTTTCCTTCCAATAGAACTGGCTGTAGCGAACTGTCGTGATGCTGTCGTTGATAAAACCGTCGGCACTTGCACTTCCTGCCAGTAAGAGTCCGGCAATCCCTGCCAGATACTCGCAGCGAACTCTGCACATCTCATCACCTTTATTCTTGTGTTATGACGAAAAGACCGGTTTTCGGGTCGTGGTCTATTGTCGATTCACGCGAATAAAGGGCAATTCAATTGGGTTCCGCGCTGTGGAATCACAATTCAAAACGCGAATGAGAAGAGTCCGCCGAAGTTGCCGGCGAATACTTTTCATCGAGTGGGTCAAGTGCACGCTCAGCCGAGATTGTGCTGCAACTGGCTGACGGTATTGGCGAGTTTTCCGAGATGGCGCTCCTGCACGCTTTCGACACTGTTGGTATCGCGTGGCCAGTGCAGGGCGATGCTGCCCACCAGACGTCCCTGGCTGAGTATCGGCAATGCCACGGCGCGGATCAGGAAGGGCAGGCGTATCGCGTATTCCCATGAGCCTTCGGTGCGCTCGCCGAAGCCCCGGTTGTGCGCCTGTTCGTGAGCCCGCAGCAGATCGTCGCCGCTGATTCGGTGGTGGTGCGCCAGGCGCTGGACCTCGGCACTGTCCAACTCGCCGAGGCACGCCTTGCCCATGGCCGAATGGAACAGGCTGGCGCGCAACCCGATCACCAGGCGATTGCCCGGGTATCGCTTGCGCAGCACTTCCGGAATGGAGCTTTCCATCACGTGCAGTTCGTCGCCGTCGAAGTACGACAGGTCGGCCACCAGCCCGGTGCTCTCGCTCAGCTCCAGCAGCAGCGGTGCGGCCTGCTCGACAAGGAGCCGGCTGAAGCGCTGGGTGGGGTTGCCGAACAGGCGGCGGGAGCACAGGCGATAGCGACGGTCGCACAGGCCACGATAGAGCCATCCCTGCTCCTGCAGGGTATGCAGCAGGCGCGACACAGTCGCCTTGGGCAGTCCCGTGAGGTAATGCAGCTCTTCCAGCCCCAGTTCCTGGTGCTCGCCCAATAGCTCGACGATTGCCAGCGCGCGCTCCACCGACCTCACCGTGCCGCCATCGTCTTTACCTTGCGTGTCCGCCACCTGCCGTGCCTCCCGGATGTGCGTTCCGAAAACGCTGCAAGATCGGGACCCGAAGGCGCCGGAGATGCCGTCCATTGGCTTATTCAGCCTCTTTGAGCAACGGCGGTGGGCAATTGCGCACCCATTGGGTGAGCTGCTCGTGGGCGTGGGCGAGTTGCAGCACCGCCAGGTCGGCCTGCGCCGGGCCCATGATCTGCAGGCCCATGGGCAGGCCGGCGGCGTTGAAACCGATCGGCACACTCATCGCCGGGATGCCCGCCAGGGTGGCGCCGATCACCACCTCCATCCAGCGGTGGTAGGTGTCCATTTCCTGGCCCGCTATGGCCTTGGGCCAGTGCAGCGTTGCATCGAAAGGAAACACCTGTGCACTCGGGAGCAGCAGGAAGTCGTAACGCTCGAAGAGTTTTTCCACCGCCCGGTACCAGTCGCTGCGGTCGACCGACGCCTGATACACGTCCGCGGCACTGAGGCCAAGGCTGCTTTCCACTTCCCACACGGCCTCGGGCTTGAGCAGTGCGCGCCGGGATGGATCGGCGTAGGCGGCGCCGAGGCTGCCGCCCACCAACCACTGTCGGTGCACGAGCCAGCAGCGCCATAGCCGGTCCATGTCGAACGCCGGCAAGCAGTCCTCGACCACGCAACCGAGGTCGCGGAAATCCGCCAGGGCGCCTTCACACAGGGCCAGTACGCCGGGTTCCATTGGCAGGCGACCGTTCAGATCGCCCAGCCAGCCGATACGCGCGCCGGCGACGTCCCGCTGCAGCGGCCCGATCAGGTCGGCCGTGCTGGAAAGGGCCAGTGGCGTAGCGCGATGAGGGCCGGCCTGGGTTCGCAGCAGCGCTGCCACATCGGCCACGCTGCGGCCCATGGGGCCTTCCGTTCCCAGCTGCTGGGCGAACAGCTCGGGCGTGGGCCCGAAGGGCACGCGCCCCTGGGACGGGCGCAGGCCGTAGACGTTGTTGAAGGCCGCTGGATTGCGCAGCGAACCCATCATGTCGCTGCCGTCGGCCACCGGCAGAAGGCGCAGGGCCAGGGCTGCCGCCGCGCCGCCGCTGCTGCCGCCGGCGCAAAGACTCGGGTCGTAGGCATTACCGGTCGTGCCGAAGACGCTGTTGTAGCTCTGCGAACCCAGCCCGAACTCCGGGACATTGCTCTTGCCGATGAAGACCGCCCCGGCGGCGCGCACCCGCGAAACGGCGATGGCGTCGTGCTGGGCGACAAGTCCTGCGAACAGTGGCGAGCCCATGCTGGTCGGCAGGCCGGCGCAGGCAGCGAGGTCCTTCACCGCCTGGGGCATGCCGTGCATCCAGCCCAGCCATTGTCCCCGGGCCAACTGGCGATCGCGCTCATCGGCTTCGGCCAGCAGCGCCTCGGCGGGACGCAGCGCAACCAGCGCATTGACCCTGGGATTGAAGCGGTCGATCTGTTCCAGGTAGGCCTGCATCACCTCACGGCAGGACACCTGACGCGAGCGGATGGCCTCCGACAGCGGCAGGGCGTCCAGCGCGACGATTTCCTGCTGCAGGGTGGCGTGGGGGAGGTTGGTTTCGAAACGGGTCATTCACAGGCTCCGGGCAGTGGCGAGCAGGTCGCGGCGTTGGCGGCGTTCCAGGGCGGCGGGCGCGCCTTCGCGCAGGTAACAGGTGGCAACGAGGCCGACGAATGAGGCGAAGAGCACGTAGTAGGCAGGAGCCACCGGGGTGCCGCCGACCTGGGTCAGCCAGGTGACAATGAACGGCGCGAAGCCGCCGAACAGCATGACGGCGACGTTGTACGCGAACGCCAGGCCGGTTGAGCGCACGCGGGTGGGGAACTGCTCGGCCACGGCGGTGGGCGCTGGGCCGTAGAACACGCCGATCATCGAGCAGAGCAGCAGTTGCATCACCAACAGACGTTCCAGGCTGGGGGCCTCCGCGACCCAGGAGAACAGCGGGTAGACCAGCAGGAAGAACGCCAGGGTACCGCCGAACAGTACCGGTCGCCGGCCGATGCGGTCCGACAGGGCACCGGACAGCGGGATGATGACGGTCATCAGCGCTACGGCCAGCATCTGCACCATGAACACCTGGTCCAGCGGCAGACCGAGTTGCTTGTGGGCGAAGGTGGGCATGTTCACCAGCACCACATAGAAGGCCACGGTGCCGCTGATGGTGCCGCCCATGGTCGCCAGCACCGCGCGACGATGTTCGCGCACCACGCGCAACAGGCTGAAGGATTCGCCCTTGTGTTCGTGCTGGGCATCGATGAAGGCTTCGGTTTCTTCCATGTGGCGACGCATCCACAGTCCCACCGGGCCGATCAGCAGGCCAAGGATGAACGGAACCCGCCAGCCCCAGCTGTCCAGCGCTTCAGGGGAGAGGCTGTGGGTCACCAGGGCGCCCATGCCCGCGCCGGCGAACACCGCCAGGCACTGGCCGAACAGTTGCCAGGCGCCATAGAGACCCCGGCGGTTGGCGGGCGCGCTTTCCACCAGGAAGGCCGTGGCGCTGGCGTACTCGCCGCCGGTGGCGAAGCCTTGCAGCATGCGCGCGATGACGATCAGCAGCGGTGCGCCGATGCCGATGGCGGCGTAGTCGGGGGCGAAGGCGATGAGGGCGATGGACAGGGTCATCAGCAGGATGATGAGTTGCATGGCAGCCTTGCGGCCCTTGCGATCGGCATACATGCCCAGCAGCACGCCGCCCACCGGCCGCATGAAGAAGCCCACGCCGAAGGTGGCCAGGGCCATCAGCAGCGAGGCGTATTCGCTGTTGGAGGGAAAGAACAGCCGGGCGATGATGCTGGACAGGAAGCCGTAGACGATGAAGTCGTACCACTCGAGCGCGTTGCCGATGACGGCGGCGGTCACCTGGCGGGCGCGCGAGGTTCCGCTGTGGGAAGCGTGCATGGGGAATCTCCGGAAACGGGTGTTGGGCTAGGCGGCAGTGGCAGAAGCCTGGGAAGGCGCGACGGAGTCCTGGAACCAGGTTTCCGTCAGCGCGGCCCAGTACGCGGCGCCGCGCACCAGGATTTCGTCGTTGAAGTCGTATCCGGGGTTGTGGACCATCGGCCGCCCGGCACCGCTGCCGTTGCCGATGAAGAGGTAGCTGCCGGGGCAGCGTTGGAGCATCCAGGCGAAGTCTTCGCTGCCCATCACGGTCGGGGCTTCCAGTACCTGGCCGGCACCCGCGAGCTCCATACCGATACGCCGGGCGAAGTCGGTTTCCGCCGCGCTGTTGATCAGCACCGGGTAGGCCGGACGATGTTCGATGCTGGCGCGGCAGCCGAGGCTTTCGGCCTGGCTGTGGATGATCGCGTTCACGCGCTCCAGGACCTGTTCGCGTACCTGGGCGTCCAGGGCGCGCAGGCTGAGGCGCAGCAGCGCTTTCTGTGGAATCACGTTGGCCGCCTCGCCGGCCTGCAGGGCGCCGACGGTGACCACCGCCGCCTGTTGCGGATCAACGTTGCGGCCGACCACGGTCTGCAGCGCCATCACAGTGCTGGAAGCGGCCACCAGTGGGTCGACGGAAAGGTGCGGCATGGAGCCGTGGCCACCGACGCCTTCGATCACCACTTCCAACAGGTCCTGGGAGGCCATCAGCGGACCTGCGTGGAAGCACAGGTGGCCGGCTTCCAGGCCCGGCATGTTGTGCATGCCGAACAGCGCTTCGCAGGGGAAGCGTTCCAGCAGGCCGTCTTCGAGCATGGCTTCGGCGCCACCCTGGCCTTCCTCGGCAGGCTGGAAGATCAGGTTGAGGGTGCCCTGGAAATTGCGGGTCGCGGCCAGGTAGCGCGCAGCGCCCAGCAGCATGACCGTGTGCCCGTCGTGGCCGCAGGCATGCATGCGACCCGCGTGGCAGCTGCTGTACGCGAGGCCGGTGTTCTCGACGATGGGCAGGGCATCCATGTCGGCGCGCAGGCCGAGGGTGCGGCGAGAATCGCCATTGCGCAGCACGCCGACCACGCCGGTGCGGCCGATGCCGCTGTGCACCTCGTAGCCCCACTCCGTCAGCAGGCGGGCGACCAGGGCTGAGGTGCGCTGCTCTTCGAAGCCGAGTTCGGGGTGGGCGTGGATGTCCTGGCGCAGTGCCTTCAGGTCGGCGTCGATGTCGTCGAGCCAGGCCTGGATATGGGCGTAACGGGTCATTGTTGTTGTTCTCCTCGTTGGGGCGGCAACCGCCTTTCGCGGCTGGCCTTCAGCTAACCGCGAGGAGGAAAGGAGAACAATCGAAGGTGGTTCCACAGGGTGGAACAGGGGAAGAGCAGTGTTGGGCTTCGCTCCGCTCAGCCGCAACCTACGGGGACGTCGGGGCGTTCCGTAGGTTGGTCTGAGTCCACGAAGGCCAACGCGTCAGAGCGTGCTGTTTGCCTCGGGCATGAGCCGGCAACCCTGGTGCGGGCTGACCCACGCGGCGGTGCTGCTGCGTCCGAGGCCGCTGGCGGTCACGCGCTTGTGCTCGGCGTCGTCGAGGAAACCGCTGGTAGGCACGTATTGCTTCACATAGCCCTGGCAGTAATCGGCGTCGTTGCCCATCACGTAGCGACAGGAGCAGTACTCCTTGGCGGTGTAGGCGCTGATGATGTCAGGGAAGGCCGCCAGGTGCTGGCGATTCTGCCAGGCCAGGGCGGCCAGCAGGATGAGCGCGAGCACCAGCAGGCTGAGAACGGGGCGACGGGCGATCACGGCTGCACCTCCGGGGCGAATGCGGCCAGGGCCAGCTTGAGGAAGTCGTTGTGGTGGTAGCTGCCGTCGCGATCATCGGCGTAGCGCACGATCACCAGTTTCTGGCTGGGCAGCACGTACAGTGCCTGACCCCAGTGGCCGAGGGCGGCGAAGGCATCTTCCGGGGCGTCCGGCCAGGGTTTGGCGCTGCCCTCGATCTGGGCGTTGAGCCACCAGTGGCCGCCGGGTACGGCCTCTCCGGGCTTGGCCGGGTCGGGGCGATAGTGGGCGAAGGGCTTGCGGTTGAAGGCGACCCAGTCCGTCGGCAGGAGCTGGCGCTCGCCCCAGCGACCGCCGCGCTGCATCAGCAGGCCAACGCGGGCCAGGTCGCGGGCCGTCAGGTAGCTGTAGGAGGAACCAACGTAGGTTCCGGCCGCGTCGGTTTCCCAGACGGCCGAGCGAATGCCCAGGGGCTCGAACAGCGCCGTCCACGGGTACTCCGCATAGGCCTTCTCGCCGACCATGCCGCGCAGCGTGGCCGACAGTACGTTGGTGTCGCCGCTGGAGTAGCGGAAGCGCTTGCCGGGCACCGCATCCAGCGGGTGTGCAGCGGCGAACGCAGCCATATCGCCGCGGCCACGGGTATAGAGCATGGCGACCACCGAGGACTTCAGCGGGGCGTACTCGTAGTCCTCCTGCCAGGCGAGCCCGGAGGCCCAGTGCAGCAGATGGTCGAGCTGGACATTGGAGTGACCGGCGAACGCCGGGTAGTAACGCGAAACCGGCTCGTCCAGCTTGAAGCGACCCTCGCCATAGGCGACGCCGAGGACGGAGGCCAGCAGGCTCTTGCTCACCGACCAGGTGAGGTGCGGGGTGTCTGCGCGGGTGGGGCCGGCGTAGTGCTCGTAGATGAGCTCGCCATCGCGGATCACCACCACGGCATCGGTGCGCACGCCCTTGCGGCCGGCATCATCGCGCTGCGGGAAGGCATAGGACTCGAGGGCCTGCACGGCGGCGGTGCTGGGCGCCGGGGCTTGCTGCCAGTCGGCGGCGGGCCAGGATTCAGCCTGGGCCAGGCCGGCCAGCAAGCCGAGCGCCATGGTCAGCGGTCGTAGAACGGGGATGGGCATTGTTCGGCCTCTTCTGGTTTCGAAGGGCGAACCTAGCACGGCCTTTGTGACGGTAAAAAGCGCCGAACGCGCCGGCTGCTGTGGCTATTCGGCGCGATAAGTCAGTTCAGCGCGGCAACCGGTAGTCGTCCGGGCCGAGCAGGTCGAGGCCGCATTCCAGGTTCTCGATCCAGTAGAGGAAGGCGCTGATCATTTCCTGGCCAACGAAGGGACGGCCGTGCTGCGGGACGATCATCTCCACGTCCATGCCGCGCACCATGTCAGCCCAGAGTCGGCAGACCTTGTTGCTGGCCATGTAGCGGCGGTGGAAGCCTTCCATGTTCGGCACGTGGTTGACGAAATCGCGCACCGGCGTGGCGTCGTCCACCAGGGACGCCCCCATGTCGCCGGAGAAGAGGATGCGGCTGACCGGATCATAGAGCTGGAAGTTGCCCACCGAATGGAGGAAGTGCGCCGGCACGGCCTTGAGCTGGCAGCGGCCCAGGTTGATGGACTGGCCGCGATCGGGCAGGGCGATGATGCGGTCGTAGGTGGAAATGCCGTGGCTGATGGCCAGGTAGTTGGCGGTCAGGTGGGGCAGGAAGCGCGCCCAGAGCTTGGAGCAGATCACCCGTGCGCGGGTATGCAGCAGCCATTTGTCGAGGGACGCGATGATGTCCGGGTCCTGGTGGGACGCGAAGATGTAGGTCAGGTCCTGCACCGGCATGTGCTTGGACAGCTCCAGTGACAGCGGGGTGTAGGTCAGGTCGCCGCCCGGGTCCAGCAGCAGGTACTGCTCGTGGTCGGTGATCAGGAACTGGTTGGACTGCACGCCGTCGCCGCTGACCAGGTCGTCGAACATCAGGCATTGGTGGGAGCCGTTGTCGAACAGCACGATGGGTTCGCGACGCATGTAAACCTCGATAGGAAAAGCGACGCGCAGATGTAAGGCATTTCTGAAGGACGAGTGCTGACTTGAGTCAATTCAGACTGGCAGGCCGTGCTTTTTGTGGGGGGCGATTTCAAGCGCGAATGAATGCGCCGCTGGCTTTTGTAGGTTGGGCTGAGCTATGCGAAGCCCACCTCGAGAGGTCCGCGCGGCTGCTCGTTGGGCTTCGCTGCGCTCTGCCACAACCTACGGGAAATCAGGCCATGCCAAGCGCCGGCAGCTTCAATCGCGAATTGGCTTTTGTAGGTTGGGCTGAGCTGTGCGAAGCCCAACTCGAAAGGTCCGCGCGGTTGCTTGTTGGGCTTCGCTGCGCTCTGCCACAACCTACGGGAATCAGGCCATGCCAAGGGCCGGCAGCTTCAATCGCGAACTGGCTTTTGTAGGTTGGTCTGAGCTACGCGAAGCCCAACACGAAAGGTCCGCGTGGTTGCTTGTTGGGCTTCGCTGCGCTCTGCCACAACCTACGGAAATCAGGCCATGCCAAGCGCCGGCAGCTTCAATCGTGAACTGGCTTTTGTAGGTTGGTCTGAGCTACGCGAAGCCCAACTCGAAAGGTCCGCGCGGCTGCTTGTTGGGCTTCGCTGCGCTCTGCCACAACCTACGGGAATCAGGCCATGCCAAGGGCCGG
>NZ_SSOL01000074.1:0-56657 GCF_029871275.1 Pseudomonas sp. BN414 | reverse complement strand
CTGCGCTCTGCCACAACCTACGGGAATCAGGCCATGCCAAGGGCCGGCAGCTTCAATCGCGAATTGGCTTTTGTAGGTTGGTCTGAGCTATGCGAAGCCCAACACGAAAGGTCCGCGCGGTTGCTTGTTGGGCTTCGCTGCGCTCTGCCACAACCTACGGGAATCAGGTCATGCCAAGCGCCGGCAGCTTCAATCGCGAACTGGCTTTTGTAGGTTGGGCTGAGCTATGCGAAGCCCAACACGAAAGGTCCGCGCGGTCGCTTGTTGGGCTTCGCTGCGCTCTGCCACAACCTACGGGAAAGTCAGGCCATGCTCAGTGCTGCCAGGGCTTTTTCCAGCCGCTTGGCCCTCGGTCCGCTGGCGATTTCCAGCACGCCCTGGTCGCGTTTCCAGAGGTCGGCCCATTCCGCCGGACCGCTGGCGAAGGCGGTATCCAGTTCCGGTTTCAGCGCCTTGAACTCGACGAAGAGGGCGGCCAGCAGCAGGTGCATCGTCGGGGTGGTGGCGCATTGGCGGGATACTTCGGCGGCGCCGCTGAGCAGGGCCAGCAAGCGCAGTTGCAGCGCTTGCGGCCAGGCACTGTCGCGGCCAATGCCATACAGCCAGGCAACCAGCGCGGCGAGGACATGAAGGTCTTCGATGCTGCGGAAGGGTTTCACGTAGGCGTCCCAGCCATCGCCGGCCAGACGTTCGCAATGGGCACCTTCAAGATGCAGGCGGGCGTGGGGAACGTCGGGCATCAGCGGCAACGGCTTGAGTTGCTCGACCTGCACACCGGGAGCGCCATTGCGAACCACCACCAGCGCCAGGCGCGGCGACTCGCCGTCGTTCTCTTCGCGGCCCGCCACCAGCAGCCAGTCGGCGGCATTTCCGGCCGTGACGAAATCCTTGCGGCCGCTGAGGCTGAGGCTCGCCAGGCGCGTCTGCATGTCCGCCGGGCGCACGCTGCGATTCTCGGTTACGCATAGCGCACCCAGGCTCAGCGGCGCTGATGGCCAGAGCAGTCTCAGGGCACCCTGGTAACCCGCGAGGAAGGCCAGCCCGGGCGTAGGCGCCAGCTTGCCGCCGAGGACGGCGAGTTCGAAGGGCGTGACCTCGCCCAATCGGTCCAGCAGAGCGCCGTACCAGTCGTCCAGGGGCTGGCCGGACGGCAGGCGGGCGGAAGCTTCGAGCAGGCGTTGCCAGGGCATTGGGGATTCCTCAAGGGGGTTGTCATGCAAGCATCACGAGACGGTCATGGGGGTGACACCGGGTCTACCTAGCCTGAGCTTGCACAACAAGATCGTCCGGCTGCAACCGGGATCGAGCCGGCCTACGGAGGCTTATTCATGACCCAGATCGCCATGACCCGCGACAGTGTCGCACCCAACGGGAAGAGCCCTCGCCGCCTGCAGGCCGAGCGCCTGGAAGGCATCGCTGCGTTGCGTGAGGCACAGGCCCTGCGTTTCCGCGTGTTCAGCGCCGAGTTCGACGCCAAGCTGCAAGGTGCCGAGTTCGGTCTCGACATGGATGACTACGATCCGCACTGCGAGCACATCGGCGTGCGCGACCTGGACAGCGGCGAGTTGGTCGCCACCACCCGCCTGCTCGACCACCAGGCCGCCCACGACCTGGGCCGCTTCTACAGCGAAGAGGAATTCAGCCTCCACGGGCTCGGCGAATTGCAGGGCCCGGTGTTGGAAATCGGCCGCACCTGTGTCGCTCCGGCCTACCGCAATGGCGCGACCATCGCCGTCCTCTGGGGTGAACTGGCCGAGGTGCTGAACCAGGGCGGCTACCGCTACCTGATGGGCTGCGCCAGCATTCCCATGCAGGACGGCGGTATTCAGGCCCAGGCCATCATGCAGCGCCTGCGCGAGCGTTACCTGTGCACCGAACATCTGCGCGCCGAGCCGAAGAACCCGCTGCCCATGCTGGAGTTGCCGGGCAACGTGATCACCGAGATGCCACCGCTGCTGAAGGCCTACATGCGCTTGGGTGCGAAGGTCTGTGGCGAACCCTGCTGGGACCCGGACTTCCAGGTGGCCGACGTGTTCATCCTGCTCAAGCGCGATGAGCTCTGCCCGCGTTACGCCCGCCACTTCAAGGCGGCGGTCTGAGGCCGGGCATGCTGAAGTCCGTACGTTTCTACGCTCGCGTTATCCGGCTGCTGGCGGTGATTGGCCTCGGCCTGTCGCTGGCTGCCTGGGTGACCGTACTGGAACGCCTGGGGCGCGCCGAGTTGATGGCCAGCCGGCAGCGTCTGACCCGCTGGTTCCTCAAACGCTTGACCGGGGCCTTGCCGTTTCGCGTACGCGTCAGCGGCCGCGTGCCGGATCAGCCGATGCTCTGGGTCAGCAACCACGTGTCCTGGACCGATATCCCGCTGCTCGGTGCCGTGGCGCCGTTGTCCTTCCTGTCCAAGGCCGAGGTGCGCTCATGGCCGGTCGCCGGTTGGCTGGCGCACAAGGCCGGCACGCTGTTCATCCGGCGTGGGTCAGGGGATAGCGGACTGGTTGGGCAGCAACTCGCCCGTCACCTGGGCGATGGCCGCAACCTGCTGATCTTCCCGGAAGGCACGACCACCGACGGCAGCCTGCTGAAGGCCTTCCACAGTCGCCTGCTGACCAGCGCCGTGGAGACCGGCGTGCCGGTGCAGCCGGTGGCCATCCGTTACCTGCGCGATGGCCAGCGTGACGATGTCGCGCCCTTCATCGGCGAAGACGACCTGCTTTCGCATCTGGTCCGTCTGCTGCGCAGTGACCGGGCGGAGGTGGAAATCCAGCTGCTCGAACCCGTGCCGAGCCAGGGATTGACCCGCACGGTGCTCAGTCAGAAAGCGAAGAGCGCCGTGCAACTGGCGCTCTTCGCAGAGGAGGAAGACGAGGCCTTGGCCGCCTGAGTGGGTCAGGCCTTGTCCTGGTCCGGCCAGCGGATTGGCGGCACCGCGAGGATGTCGCAGTCCAGCTCGCGTATGGCGGCATCGGCGACGCTGCCGATCAGTATCCGCTTCATGCCGGTCAATCCCCGCGTGCCTATCACCAGCAGGTCGACGGGGTCGCGATCCAGCACGCGCCGCAGTGCGGTCATGGGCTGGCCTTCCTCGATCAGGCGCTGATCGATGTGGCCGCCCAGCTCTTCGCGAAGCAGGAACTCATCCAGCGCAGCCGTGGCACGGCGGCGTTCGTCGGCGCCGTAGTCACCCGGGATCGCCCCGACGCCGGCAGAGGCCGCCAGCATCATGGCGCCGCCCAGCGGGTCGAAGGCATGCAGCGCCTTGGCGCCGGTCTTCGGCAACAGACCCAGTGCGTCGGCGGCACGCACCGCCTGGGCGGAAGCCGGGGAGCAGTCCAGGGCCAGCAGGGGCATCAGGTAGTCGTCTTCAGCCGCCTTGTTCACCAGCAGGATCGGTACATGGCTGGTGCGCAGCAGGCGCTCCAGGGTGGTCCCCGTGAAGATGTCGCGCAGTGGGCTCTTGCGGTGGCTGCCGACTACCAGCAGATCGATTTCGGCCCAGCGGGTGCAGTCGGCGATGTGTTTGGCCGGGTCGCCCACTTCCACCCAGATCTCCGGCGCGCGGCCGGCCAGCTCGGTGAAGAAGTCCATCTGCTCGTTCAGATAGCGGCGGACCTGTTCCACTTCCAACTCGATGCGCAATTGCGGCTGGTCGTCATCGACCACGTGCAGGATGAACCAGGGGCAGTTGAACTGATGGGCCAGGCGCGCCGCTCGCCGCAGGGCACGGTCGGAACGGTTGGAAAGGTCGGTCGCGAGCATCAATGCTTTCATCTGGCACCTCCAGTAGCGGATTCCTGTAGGCCCATTCCACTGCAGATGTAAGAAGTTTCCCTTGATGCAGATCAACCGTGGCTTTGCTGGGTTCCTGCGAATTGCTGGAGCTGTGGATAAAACTGCCGGAAGTCATCGCTGAGGGGCAGGTACAGGGCTTCCAGCTCGGCCATGGCGCCGGCCAGCCTTTCGGGGCGGGAAAAGCGTCGCGATATCCCGTTGATGACCAGTTCCAGCGTCTCGAACTCCCGGTAGCTCCCCAGCCAATCCTGCGCGGCCATGCGGGGCGCGATTAGGGCCAGGCGGCCGGGCAGTTCGGGTTCGTCGCCCAGGACCTGGTAGACGTGGTGAGTGAAGGCGTCCAGCGGTTCGGCGGCGTAGAGCTGCCAGTCGCGGGCCAGGCAATGGTCGAAGAAGACATCCAGCAGGATGCCGGCGAATCGCCGCCGCTCGCTGGGAAAGCGCAGCTTGGCCTGGGTAATGAGGGGATGGCTGTCGGTGAAAGCGTCGATGCGCCGGTGCAGGCGGATTCCGGCTTCGATATCCGCTGGCCAACGCCCGGCCAGCGGCCCTTTGACGAAGTCGCCATACAGGCTGCCGAGCAGTTGCGCGGGCTGCGAGCCGCCGAGATGGAGGTGAGCGAGGTAGTTCATTGGCCGAGCTTACCCCAGGCGGTTTTATCATGGCGGTTGATGATGACTATTGGCACAAACAATTCCGTATCGTCTTTTCTCGATATAAAGTTCGTTCCATCTCGATATACGAATCCACGGCCATGAGCACACAGATAGACCTCGACGAAATCATCAAGGCACTCGCCCATCCAGTGCGACGCGAGATGCTGCAGTGGCTCAAGGAACCGGAAAAGTACTTCGTCGAGCAGGACCACCCGTTCGAAATCGGCGTCTGCGCCGGCAAGTTCGACCAGCGCTGCGGGCTGTCCCAGTCCACCGTCTCGACGCACCTGGCGACCTTGCAGCGTGCCGGACTGGTGACCAGCCGCAAGGTGGGCCAATGGAACTTCTTCAAACGCAACGAAGCCGTCATCGCTGAATTTCTTCGCCAGATGAGCGACGAGCTGTAACTGCAGCACCTGCCACAACCCGAAAATCTTCCCAGGAGCAGGCCAATGCCTACTGCGCTTCTCGTCCTCGCCTTGTCCGCTTTTGCGATAGGCACAACCGAATTCGTCATCATGGGCCTGCTGCCCGAGGTGGCCGCCGACCTCGGCGTGTCCATCCCCGGCGCCGGCTGGCTGGTCACCGGTTATGCGCTGGGCGTCGCCATCGGCGCGCCGTTCATGGCGATGCTCACCTCGAAGCTGCCACGCAAGCGCGCCCTGTTGGCGCTGATGGGCGTGTTCATCATCGGTAACCTGCTCTGCGCCATCGCCGCCAACTACGGCCTGCTGATGCTGGCGCGTGTCGTTACCGCGCTCTGCCATGGCGCCTTCTTCGGTATCGGTTCGGTGGTGGCTGCGAGCCTGGTGCCGGCCAACCGCAAGGCTTCCGCCGTCGCCCTGATGTTCACCGGCCTGACCCTGGCCAACGTGCTGGGCGTTCCCCTGGGCACCGCCCTGGGCCAGGTCGCTGGCTGGCGTTCGACCTTCTGGGCCGTGACCCTGATCGGCATCGCTGCGCTGATCGGCCTGTGGCGGGTACTGCCGCGCCAGGACGATGAAGAGGCCACCGACATCCGCGCTGAATTCGCGGCCCTGCGGGGTGCCGGGCTGTGGTTGGCGCTGTCCACCACCGTGCTGTTCTCGGCCGCCGTGTTCTGCATCTTCACCTACGTTGCGCCGCTGCTCGGCGAGGTGACCGGTGTTTCTCCCCGTGGCGTGACCTGGACCCTGTTGCTGATCGGCCTTGGCCTGACGCTGGGTAACGTGATCGGTGGCCGCCTGGCCGACTGGAAACTGGCACAGACCCTGATGGGTGTGTTCGTCGCCCTGGCTGTTGCTTCCAGTGCCCTGACCTGGACCAGCGCCGCGCTGATCCCCACGGAAATCACCCTGTTCCTCTGGGCCACCGCCGCCTTCGCCGCCGTGCCGGCCCTGCAGGTCAACGTGGTGAACTTCGGCAGCGCCGCGCCGAACCTGGTTTCCACCCTGAACATCGGCGCTTTCAACATGGGCAATGCCCTTGGCGCCTGGGTCGGAGGCCTGGTCATCAGCCAGGGCTACGGCCTCACCACAGTTCCCCTGGCCGCTGCCGTGCTGGCGATTCTCGCCCTGATAGCGACCCTGCTCACCTTCAGCAACCGTACTCCCGAGCTGCAAGCGGCTCTCGACTGACCCGAGGTAAACGACATGCCCACGCTCTTCGACCCGATCAAGATCGGCGACCTGGAACTTTCCAACCGCATCATCATGGCGCCGCTGACTCGCTGCCGCGCCGACGAGGGCCGCGTACCCAACGCCCTGATGGCCGAGTACTACACCCAGCGCGCGTCCGCCGGGCTGATCATCAGTGAAGCCACCTCCGTCACGCCCCTGGGCGTTGGCTACCCGGATACCCCCGGTATCTGGTCCGACGAGCAGGTGAAGGGCTGGAGCAACATCACCAAGGCGGTCCACGCCAACGGCGGCAAGATCGTCCTGCAGCTCTGGCACGTTGGCCGTATCTCCGACCCGAGCTATCTGGACGGCGAAGCCCCGGTAGCGCCCAGCGCCATCGCCGCCAAGGGCCACGTCAGCCTGCTGCGTCCGCTGCGTGACTATCAGGTGCCGCGTGCCCTGGAAACCGAAGAGATTGCCGACATAGTCGAGGCCTACCGCATTGGTGCCGAGAACGCCCAGGTCGCCGGTTTCGACGGTGTGGAAATCCACGCTGCCAACGGTTACCTGCTGGACCAGTTCCTCCAGGACGGCACCAACAAGCGCACCGACCAGTACGGCGGTTCCATCGAGAACCGTGCCCGCCTGTTGCTGGAAGTCACCGATGCCGCGATCAAGGTGTGGGGCGCTGGCCGTGTAGGCGTGCACCTGTCGCCGCGTGCCGATCTGCATGACATGGGCGATTCCGATCTGGCCGGCACCTTCGGCTATGTCGCCCGTGAACTGGGCAAGCGTGGCGTGGCCTTCCTCTGCGCTCGCGAGAAGGAAGGCGAGGACAGCCTGACGCCCGCGCTGAAGGAAGCCTTCGGTGGTGTCTTCATCGCCAACGAGCGCTTTACCCGGGATAGCGCCGCTGCCTGGCTGGAAAGCGGCAAGGCCGATGCCGTGGCTTTCGGCGTTCCCTTCATCGCCAACCCCGACCTGCCCGAGCGCCTGCGCCTGGAAGCACCGCTGAACGAGCCGCGCCCGGAACTCTTCTACGCCAAGGGCCCGGTGGGCTACATCGACTACCCGCGCCTGTAACGCACAACCGGCCTTGTAGGGGCGAATTCATTCGCCAAGGACCGCGCAGCGGTCCCGCGAGGGTTTGCCAGAGCGCAGACCTTCGGCCTGCCTGGCGAATGAATTCGCCCCTACAGATGTCTTGCCGAGCCCCAAAATTCGTTTCCTCTGGTAGCTTTGCATCCATTGTCCGTCCGTCGGGACCGCCCCACAGGGGAACCCGGCGGCGATTCGTGTGACCAATGGAGTCCGGCCGAAGTCTTCCGGCCGTCAGCGACATGCCAAAGGAAGCCCGCATGCACAAATCGATACGCCCACTCATTGCCCTGCTCGCCGCGCTGGCGCTGCCGGTTCATGCAAGCTGGTACCTGGACAACGAGTCGTCGCGGATATCCTTCATCTCCACCAAGGCTGGCAGCATCTCCGAGGTGCACCGCTTCCCCACCCTGCACGGCAAGATCGGCAAGGATGGCAAGGCCCACCTGCGCATCGAGCTCGAGTCGGTCAGCACAGGAGTTCCGCTGCGCGATCAGCGCCTGCGTGATCAGTTCTTCGACATCGCCAAGTACCCCGAGGCCGAAGTCAGCGCCCAGCTGGATCTGCGTCCAATCACCGATCTGGCGCCCGGCGCGCAACTGGAGCTGGGCCTGCCGCTCACCGTGAAGATTCGCGACAAGCAGCATCAATACCGCGCAGAACTCTTGGCCACCCGCCTGGACGACCATCGCTTCCAGGTGGTGACCCTGGCGCCGCTGGTGCTTCAGGTGGAGGACTTCGGCCTGACCACTGCACTCGATGGGCTGCGCAAACTCGCCGGCCTGCCCGGCATCAGCCTGTCGGTGCCGGTAGGTGCCGTGCTGATCTTCACGGAGCGCTGATGGGGCAGATCTTCCCCTGGAAGTCCGGCAACCGCCTCGAGTTGCTGATTGACGGCCCTCAGTTCTTTCCGACCATGCTCACCGCCATTGCCCGGGCTGAGTACCAGGTCGCGTTGGAGCTGTACCTGGTGGAAGACGGTCGCTGCAGCGAGGCGCTGGTGGATGCCCTGTGCGTCGCCGCCGTGCGCGGCGTACGCGTGCGTTGCCTGTTCGATGATTTCGGCAGCCTGAAACTTGGCCGCGCGCTTCGTGACCGGCTCAACGATGCCGGGGTGCTGCTGCAGTTCTACAACCCGCTGCGCTGGCGAAGCGGCTTCCGGAACCTGTATCGCGACCATCGCAAGATACTCGTGGTGGATGACCGGCTGGCCTTCGTGGGTGGCACCGGGGCAACCGACGAATTCTGGGACCCGGCCCAGGAGAGCAGCCGCTGGCACGAGGTGATGGTGGCCATCGAAGGGCCGCTGGTGGCGCACTGGCAACTGATCTTCGACTACCAGTGGCTGGCCAACCTCGGCCGCCGCCCGTGGAAGTCGGGAGAGGCGCCGGGGCTGGCACACTTGCCGCCCTATCCGGCGATGGGCGAAGGGCTTGGGCGTCTGGCCTACGCCGATGCCAGTCAGCATCGCGACATCGTCCAGTCACTGGTGCGCAGCATTCGCACGGCGCGCAATCGCGTGTGGCTGGCGACGCCCTACTTCCTGCCGAGCTGGAAGGTTCGCCGTGCCCTGATCAAGGCCGCACGACAGGGGGTCGAGGTACGCCTGCTGCTCACCAGCCGTCACACCGACCACCCGCCGATACGCTTCGCCGGCCAGCGTTACTACCCGCGCCTCCTGCGTGCCGGGGTGCGGATATTCGAATACCAGAAGCGCTTCCTGCACCTGAAGATGGCGCTGGCCGATGACTGGGTCAGCGTCGGTTCCTGCAACTTCGACCACTGGAACCTGCGCTTCAACCTGGAGGCCAACGTCGAGGCGCTGGACCTGAGTTTCACCCAGGCAGTCGATGCCTGCATGCGCCAGGATTTCGCTGATAGCCGCGAGATCACCATGGACGACTGGCATGCCCGGCCCCTGGTCAAACGCCTGCGTCAGCGGCTCTGGGGCTGGCTGGACCGCCTGGTGGTGAACCTGCTCGATCGGCGCCGTTAGCGGGGCGCCGCACTTTCGTCGGGTGCCTGCGAACCGATGCCGGGCTAGGCTTGCTCCACTACAACAAGAGGGAGTGGCTGCATGGGCCGCCGATATCTGCCGATCCTGCTGCTTTGCGCCGTGCTGGGCGGTTGTTCCACCCCCGGTGCGTTCTTCGGTGCAACCCAGGGGCCGGCATTCCAGGCCGTCGCACCGAGTGATGCGGAGCACGCGCTGGTCTACCTGTACCGGCCGCAAAGCCAATGGGCCGACCAGGAACTGGAAGCGCCGGGCCTCTTCCTCAACAACGAACTGATCGGCAGCCTGCCGAGCAACGGTTATCTGGTGCTGGAGTTCGATACCGCCAGCTACAAGCTGGAAATGCGCCGTCCGCTGTTCGGCAGCTACTGGACCCTGTTCGCCGATGGCCCGCTGGACTTCACCCTCATCACCTCGTTCGTCCTGGACGCGGCCGGCGGGCATACGTACTACCTGCGTTACGACGAACTGGACCCGCCGCCGAAGAACAGCGACCAGCCCGGCGCGGGCAATGGGCCGCTGCAACTGGTGGACGAGTCCCTGGGCAGCCAGGAAATCACCGCTACGCGCCAGGTGCAGCCGAGCGAGCGGATCGCCGCCAGCGGCGAGATGGTACGTCCGCAGGAAGGGTTCTGGCGGGGCGTGGGTAAGGCGCTGGACAAGATCGGCATCTGACATTCGGCACGCCTGTAGTAGGGGCCTATTACCCGTGATCGAAGGGCGGCGCGGATAATTGGCTACCTTTGAAGCCTCAGGGCTTCCAATCCAGGAGGATGCGATATGGCCGCGAAGAAGATTCTGATGCTGGTCGGCGACTACGCCGAAGACTACGAAACCATGGTGCCGTTCCAGGCCCTGCTGATGGTCGGTCACACCGTGCACGCCGTGTGCCCGGACAAAATCGCCGGCCAGAGCGTGCGTACCGCCATTCATGATTTCGAAGGCGACCAGACCTACAGCGAGAAACCGGGTCACAACTTCGCCCTCAACTTCGACTTCGCCAAGGTCAAGGCAGAGGACTACGACGCCCTGCTGATCCCGGGCGGTCGTGCGCCGGAATACCTGCGCCTGAACGCCACCGTGCTGGAGCTGGTGAAGGCCTTCGACAAGGCTGGCAAACCCATTGCCGCCGTTTGCCACGGTGCTCAGCTGCTGGCGGCTGCCGGCGTGCTGGAAGGGCGCGAGTGCAGTGCTTATCCGGCCTGCGGTCCGGAAGTCAGGCTTGCGGGTGGCCAGTATGTGGATATCCCGGTCGATGCCGCGCACACCCAGGGCAACCTGGTCACCGCCCCGGCCTGGCCGGCGCATCCTGCGTGGCTGGCGGCGTTCCTCAAGCTGCTCGGGACGAAAATCGAGCCGTGATCGTAGGTTGTGGCTGAGCTGTGCGAAGCCCAACAATCGCGTGTGTTGGGCTTCGCTGCGCTCTGCCACAACCTACCTGGCCCAATTGATCCCGCATCGCCAGAAACAGGAGGCACGCCATGTGCGAGCTGTACGTCAAGGCCGATCCCATCCTCTACGAGTCCCGTTCGCGCTCGCTGCGCATTCGCGGGGTGGTGACCACCCTGCGGCTGGAGAACCAGTTCTGGGACATCCTTCGGGAAATCGCCGAGGTGGATGGCATGACCACCAACCAGCTCATCACCAAGCTCTACGACGAGGTGATGGAATACCGCGGCGAGGTGGTCAACTTCGCCTCGTTCCTGCGGGTGAGCTGCACCCGCTACCTGGCCCAGCGCCGCGCCACGGTTGTCGAGCTGCCGAAGGCGCGCGTGCAGGGCTGAGCCCTCAAACCACCTGTTCGAGCCAGTCGTTCAGGTTGTAATAGTTGGTCACGCGAGCAATCTTGCCGCAGTGGATATGGAAGAAGGCGCCGGCCGGCAGCACATAGGTCTGGCCATTGGCTGGCGGCAGGCCCTCATCGTTGGACAGGTACTGGCCGTGCACCACGAACTCGGCAGCGGCGCGACTGCCGTCGGCGCTCTGCATGACCACGATGTCCGACAGCCGCTCCTTGTAGCAGCGGTTCATCTTGTCCATGAACGCGGCGAAGGCCGCCTTGCCCTGCTGGCGTTCGCCCTGGTTGATGTCGTGCACCACATCCTCGCTGAGCAGGGCGAGGAAGGCTGGCATGTCGCTGGCGTTGAAAGCGGTGTAATAGGCTTGCACCAGTTCGGTAGCGGTCATGGTTGGGTTCCTGTCGCAATGGGGTCATTCGGTCCGTGTCCGGCATGATAGGTTCCTGACCGGAGCCCGACTTAGCCAGGGACGTCATCCACTTCCCCAGAATGACCGATCCGATGCAGATCCGACTTCTCCAGGGCGCAGCCATCGCGCCTCACATCGATGACCTCGCACGCCTTCGCCTGACGGTATTCCGCGAGTTTCCGTACCTCTACGACGGCACGCTGGAGTACGAAGCGCGCTATCTCGCCACCTACGCTGAATCGCCGGAGAGCCTGTTCGTCCTGGCCCTGGATGACGCGCGTGTAGTGGGGGCTTCCACCGGTCTGCCGATGGCGGATGAAACCGAAGAATTCCAGCGACCATTCCGAGAGCAGGGTTGGGACCCGCAGCGCATCTTCTACTTCGGCGAGTCGGTGCTGCAGGCAGAGTACCGGGGCACTGGGCTAGGCGTGCGCTTTTTCACCGAGCGCGAGGCTTATGCACGGCGACTTGGGCGTTTTGCGCATTGCGCCTTCTGCGCGGTGGAACGACCGGCCACTCATCCACGACGGCCGCCGGGCTACCAGCCGCTCAATGAATTCTGGTCGCGGCGTGGCTATCGCCATCACCCGGAATTGCGCACCGAATTCCACTGGCGTGACCTGGATGAAGATGAAGAGTCAGCCAAACCCATGTCCTTCTGGCTCAAGGAGCTCACCCCATGATCAGGATCGCCGCCTGCCAGTACGCCATCGAGCTGCATGAAAGCTGGGAGGCCTACGCCACTCACCTGGAGGGGCTGTGCGCCGAGGCGGCTGCGGCAGGCGCGAAGCTGCTGGTGCTGCCCGAGTACGCCGGCCTGGTGCTGGCCGGTCAGTTGCCGCCGGACGAGCGAGGGGACCTGCAGGCGTCCATCGTCGGTATCCAGCCCCTCCTGCAGGACTGGCGGGCACTGTGTGCCGGCATCGCCGCGAAGCTCGGTGTCTACCTGCAACCCGGCAGCCTGCCGGTACGTGATGCGGATGGGCGATTCCGCAACCGTGCCTGGCTGTTCGGCCCGGGCGGTGAACTGGGCTATCAGGACAAGCTGATCATGACCCGCTTCGAGCGGGAGCAATGGGGCATCGCGGCAGGGGAGGGGCTGAAGGTGTTCGACACGGCCCTGGGGCGACTGGGCATCCTGATCTGCTACGACAACGAGTTCCCCCTGCTGGCGCGCACCCTTGCCGAAGGCGGCGCCGACCTGATCCTCGCCCCCAGTTGCACTGACACCGAAGCCGGCTACAACCGCGTGCGCATCGGTGCCCAGGCACGTGCCCTGGAGAACCAGATCGCCGTCCTCCAGTCGCCTACCGTTGGACTCGCCCCCTGGTCACCGGCGCTGGACGAAAACATCGGCCGTGCCGGCCTCTACGTGCCGCCGGACTACGGCATGCCGAGCAACGGCGTCATCGCCGAAAGCCCCGACCTCTGCCCCGCGTCCAGCCAGTGGCTGATCTGCGACCTGGATCTGGACGAGGTGAGCCGGGTGCGTACGGAAGGGCAGGTGGTCACCCGGCGGGATTGGCCAGAGCAATTCGACCAGGCACAGCTTTTGTAGGTTGGTGCTGAGCCTGCGAAGCCCAACGCAGCGATGTTGGGCTTCGCTCCGCTCTGCCACAACCTACGGGAGCATAAAAAAAGCCCGGCGCATGGCCGGGCTTTTTCATTCAGCGAAGGTGAAGGCTTACTTCACTTCCACCGCCAGGTTCTCGGCGATCTTCTGTTGCCAGATCGCCGGGCCGGTGATGTGCACCGACTCGCCGTTGGTGTCGACGGCGACGGTGACCGGCATGTCCTTCACGTCGAACTCGTAGATGGCTTCCATACCGAGTTCGGCGAAGGCCAGGACCTTGGACTTCTTGATCGCCTGGGCCACCAGGTAGGCGGCGCCGCCGACGGCCATCAGGTAGACGGCCTTGTTGTCCTTGATTGCGTCGATAGCGATCGGACCACGCTCGGACTTGCCGATCATGCCCAGCAGGCCAGTCTGCTCGAGAATCTGGCGAGTGAACTTGTCCATGCGGGTCGCGGTGGTCGGGCCAGCCGGGCCAACCACTTCGTCACCGACCGGATCGACCGGGCCGACGTAGTAGATGAAGCGGCCTTTCAGGTCCACCGGCAGCTCTTCGCCCTTGTTCAGCATGTCGACCATGCGCTTGTGCGCAGCGTCGCGGCCGGTGAGCATCTTGCCGTTGAGCAGGATGGTCTCGCCCGGCTTCCAGCTCTGCACTTCTTCCGGGGTGATCGTGTCGAGGTCGACGCGGCGCGCGGACGGGCCGGCTTCCCAGACGATTTCCGGGTAGGCGTCCAGCGGCGGGGCTTCCAGTTCGGCCGGGCCGGAGCCGTCGAGCACGAAGTGGGCGTGACGGGTAGCGGCGCAGTTGGGGATCATGCAGACCGGCAGCGAGGCGGCGTGGGTCGGGTAGTCCATGATCTTCACGTCGAGTACGGTAGTCAGGCCGCCCAGGCCCTGGGCACCGATGCCCAGCTGGTTGACCTTCTCGAACAGCTCGAGGCGCATTTCCTCGATCTTGTTCTGCGGACCGCGGGCCTTCAGCTCGTGGATGTCGATTTCGTCCATCAGGACTTCCTTCGCCATCACTGCGGCCTTCTCGGCGGTACCGCCGATGCCGATGCCGAGCATGCCCGGCGGGCACCAGCCGGCGCCCATGGTCGGGACGGTCTTCAGTACCCAGTCGACGATGGAGTCGGACGGGTTGAGCATGGCCATCTTCGACTTGTTCTCGGAGCCGCCGCCCTTGGCCGCCACGTCCACTTCCACGGTGTTGCCGGGAACGATGGAGTAGTGGATGACCGCCGGGGTGTTGTCCTTGGTGTTCTTACGGGCGCCCGCCGGGTCGGCCAGGATGGAGGCGCGCAGGACGTTCTCCGGCAGGTTGTAGGCGCGACGCACGCCCTCGTTGATCATGTCGTCCACGCTCATGGTGGCGCCATCCCAGCGCACGTCCATGCCGACGCGGACGAACACGGTGACGATACCGGTGTCCTGGCAGATCGGGCGGTGGCCGGTAGCGCACATGCGCGAGTTGATCAGGATCTGCGCCATGGAATCGCGTGCGGCGGGCGATTCTTCACGCAGATAGGCCTCATGCATGGCCTGGATGAAATCCACGGGATGGTAGTAGGAGATGAACTGCAGGGCGTCGGCGACACTCTGGATCAGATCATCTTGCTTGATCACGGTCATGTGGGCGCTCCTCTTGGAGGGAACATCAGGGAAGCGCCGGACCACGACCCGGCGCGCGAGGCTAAAAAAGGCGCGGCAGTATAGCGCGTGGGGCCAGTCGGGCACAGTCGCCGGTAGTCGACCTTGGTCGGTTGTCGGACAGATCCTACAGGCTAGGAAATTTGTGATCACAGGCGTACATTGAAGGCATGGTGCCATTACGGGAAGGAGCCCCATGAGCCCATCCAGCCAGCGGGTCAGCCATAGAGCCTTGCAGAGTCTGCTGCTGAAGCGCTTCGGTATGGCTGTGGCTACCTACTCGATGGTCCTGCTCTTGTGCTGGGTGGCGATGATCGGTGGCTTGTTCCGGGTTTCTCCGAGCACTGCCCTGATCGGCTCCGGCCTTGTTGCCGCGTCCCAGCTCGCGCTGTTCTGGCTGTTCCTCAGCGGACACAACCTGCGTTTCTCCGACCCCAGCCTGACGGAACCCCAGGTGCTGCTCGCACTGGTCTGGAGCACCTGGCTGATGTCCATGGTCGACAACGCGCGGGGCACCCTGTTGACCGTCTACGTGCTGATCATGATGTTCGGCGTGTTCCAGTTGAAGCCCAGGGTCTTCGCCCGTTGCGCAGCAATCGGCTTCTTCGCGTTCGCGGGCCTCAACCTGTACGAGGCCTACCTGATGCAACTGGCCGACCCGGCCCTGGCGCTGCTGCAGGTTTGCGTACTGTTCGTACTGATGGCCTGGCTGAGCCTGTTCGCCAGTTATGTCCAGGCGCTGCGCCAGCGCATGCGTCAACGCCGCTTCGCCCTGCAGGCGCACCAGGACACCCTGCGTGGAATGATGCGCCAGCTGGAAGACCTGGTCGCCACCGACGAACTGACCGGCCTGTTCAACCGCCGTCATTTCCTGCGCCTGGCCGGCCGCGAACTGGACAGCCTGACGCCGAACCGCCAGCACGGACTGGCATTGATCGACCTCGACCATTTCAAACGCATCAATGATGTTCACGGCCACGCCGCCGGTGACCGGGTGCTGCAGACCTTCGCCGCCGTGGCGCGGGCCTGTCTGCGCGATGGCGACGTGTTGGCACGCTACGGTGGCGAGGAGTTCGTCCTGCTGCTGCCCAACTGCGATGCGGACCGCCTGACCGCCTGCTGCGAGCGCCTGCGTCAGGCCTTCGAGCAGGCTGAGCCGGTGGGCGTGCAGGTGGAACGGTTGAGCCTGTCGGCGGGCATGACTTTGCTGACGGTCGGCGATGATCTGGATGATGCGTTGCAGCGTGCGGATCAGGCACTCTATCGGGCGAAGCGCGGCGGACGTAACCGTTGCGATGCCGCCTGGGAGGGCCTGGGTGCCTGAACTCGAAGTTGCCGGAAAACGTTGGAACGTAGCCCCCGCCAGCAACCTGCTGGACGCTTTGAACGCGGGCGGCTGCAACGTGCCTTTCAGTTGCCGCGCCGGCAGTTGCCACGCTTGCCTGGTGCGCTGCCTGTCCGGTGAACCGGCGGATGCCAGGCCCGAGGCGCTGGACAGTATCCAGCGTGCCGAGGGGTGGCGGCTGTCCTGCCAGTGCCTGGTGGTGCAAGACCTGGTGGTCGAGGTGTTCGACCCGGCGCGCGATGGCGTGGAAGCCGAAATCGTCGGCATCGACTGGCCGGCCCCGGAGGTCCTGCGCCTGCGACTCGTACCTTCGCGGCCGCTACGTTACAGCGCCGGCCAGCATCTCCTGCTGTGGAATGACGAGGGCGTCGCCCGGCCCTATTCCCTGGCCAGCCTGCCGGGTTTTGATGACTTCCTCGAATTCCACCTGGATTGCCGCAAGCCCGGATTGTTCAGCGACAGGGCCCGGCGGCTGGTGCCGGGGGACAAGCTGCGCCTGGGCGAACTCCATGGCGGCGCGCTGCACTATGACCCGGTCTGGGACACCCGGCCGCTGTTGTTCCTTGCCGCAGGCACCGGACTGGCGCCGCTTTGGGGGCTGCTGCGGGACGCGCTGCGGAATCATCATCAGGGCCCTATCCGCATCATTCATCTGGCCCATGACGCCGGCGGACATTATCTGGCCAAATCCCTCGCCGAGCTGGCTGCAAACCATTCCGGGCTTGTCGTCGAACTGATCACGCCGGCCGAGCTGCCAGAGGTTTTGGCGCAATTCCGCCTTGTTTCGCGGCAAACCATCGCCTTACTCTGCGGCCACCCCGCCAGCGTCGAGGAGTTTGCGCGCCGGCTTTATCTGGCCGGCCTGCCCCGCAACCAGTTGCTGGCCGATACCTTCCTGACCCGCGAAACCTGAGCTGCGGGCCAACACCAATCGAGGATTTGCCATGAGTGAGCACATTCTGGTCGAGCGCGAGCAGGGCCTGCTGACGCTGCGCATGAACCGCCCGGACAAGAAGAACGCCCTGACCCGCGCCATGTACAGCGGCATGGCCGAAATACTGGATGCCGCGCGGGACGACGCTGGCGTACGGGCAGTGCTGATCACCGGCAGCGAAGAGTGCTTCACCAGCGGCAACGACATCGTGGACTTTCTGCAGGAACCGCCGAGCGGGATGGACAGCCCGGTGTTCCAGTTCATGCGCGCGCTGTTCGACTTCCCCAAGCCGGTGGTGGCGGCGGTAAGTGGTCCGGCGGTAGGTATCGGCACTACCCTGTTGCTGCACTGCGATCTGGTCTATGTGAGCTGCAATGCGAAGCTGAAGATGCCGTTCGTCAGCCTTGGCCTGTGTCCCGAGTTTGGTTCCAGCCTGATCCTGCCGCGCCTGCTTGGTCACGCAAAAGCGGCTGAGCTGCTGCTGTTGGGCGAAGGCTTCACCGGTGAGCAGGCTGCCAACTGGGGTATTGCCAACGCCGCCCTGGAAAATGGTGCTGCGACCCTGGCCCGCGCTCGCGAGGCCGCGCAGCGCTTCCTCGACCTGGCGCCTTCGGCCCTGATCGCGAGCAAGCGCCTGATGCAGGCACCGGGCCGCGAGGAATTGCGTCGGGTGATCTCGGAGGAGGGCGAGCTGTTCAGCCAGCGTCTGCGTTCGCCTGAGGCGGTCGAAGCGCTGTCGGCCTTCACCCAGCGTCGCAAGCCGGATTTCTCGAAGTTCGTGTGACACCAGCTCTTTGATTGTGGGGGCGAATTCATTCGCTAAGGGCAGCTTGCTGCCCCCTTCAACCTTGCAGGACAGGCCTGCGGACTGCTTGGCGAATGAATTCGCCCCTACAAGATTTTTGATCCCCATTTGCGCAAACAAAAAAGCCGCCCCGAAGGGCGGCTTTTTTCGTTCCAGGCCAGGTCAGATCAGACCAGCAGGTCGCCGACGTGGAGGATCTTCATGGTGTTGGTGCCGCCCTGGGTGGTGTAGCTGTCACCCTTGGTCAGGATCACCCAGTCGCCCTTGGTCACCACGCCGCGTTGCAGCAGTTCGTCCACGGCCATCTGGCTGACCTTCTCCGGCGGCAGAGCAGCGGCGTCGAAGGGGATGGTCTCCACGCCACGGAACAGCGCCACGCGGGCCTGGGTTTCGCGGTGCGGGGAGTAGGCGAAGATTGGCACCGAGGAACGGATGCGCGACATGATCAGCGGGGTGTAGCCGCTTTCGGTCAGGCAGATGATGGCCTTGATGCCCGGGAAATGGTTGGCGGTGTACATCGACGCCAGGGCGATGCTTTCGTCGCAGCGGTCGAAGGTCTGGCCGACGCGGTGGTGGGAGCGGCGGGTGTCCGGGTGTTTCTCGGCGCCCTGGCAGATGCGCGCCATGGCCTGTACGGCCTCGACCGGGTATTCGCCGGCGGCGCTTTCGGCCGACAGCATCACGGCGTCGGTGTAGTCGAGCACGGCGTTGGCTACGTCCGAGACCTCGGCGCGGGTCGGCATCGGGCTATGGATCATCGACTCCATCATCTGGGTCGCGGTGATCACGGCTTTGTTGTAGCGGCGGGCGTGCAGGATGATTTTCTTCTGGATACCCACCAGTTCGGCGTCGCCGATTTCCACACCCAGGTCGCCACGGGCCACCATGACGGCGTCGCTGGCGCGGATCAGGCCGTCCAGGGCATCGTCGTCGGCCACGGCTTCGGCGCGTTCGATCTTGGCCACCAGCCAGGCCTTGCCACCGGCTTCGTCGCGCAGGCGGCGGGCCAGTTCCATATCGGCGGCGTCACGGGGGAAGGAAACGGCCAGGTAATCCAGGTCCATTTCCGCAGCCAGTTTGATGTCGGCCTTGTCCTTGGCGGTCAGCGCCGGTGCGGTCAGGCCGCCGCCGCGACGGTTGATGCCCTTGTGGTCGGACAGCGGGCCGCCGATCAGCACGGTGCAGTGGAGCTCGTCAGCGGTGGTGGAGACGACGCGCATCACCACGCGACCGTCGTCCAGCAGCAGCTCGTCGCCGACGCCGCAGTCCTTGATCAGGTCCGGGTAGTCGATGCCCACCACTTCCTGGTTACCGGCATCGCGCGGATGGGTGACGGAGAAGCGGAAGCTGTCGCCTTCCTTCAGTTCGATGCGTTTGTTGGCGAACTTGGCGATGCGGATCTTCGGGCCTTGCAGGTCACCCAGCAGGGCGACGAAGCGACCGTGCTTGGCGGCCAGCTCGCGGACCAGACGGGCGCGTGCCTTGTGTTCTTCGGGGCTGCCGTGGGAGAAGTTCAGGCGGGCGACGTTCAGCCCCGCGATGATCAGTTGCTCCAGGACCTCCGGGGAGTTGCTGGCCGGGCCGAGGGTGGCGACGATTTTGGTGCGGCGGAAAGGCATGCGAAGACTCCATTTTTCAAGCAGAGCGCGAGGCTACTACGCGAGAAAACTGTAGTCATTGTTCCTGTGCACTACCCGCTGAATTGTTTCAGGTGGAGCGCTGGACGGCGCTAGGGGCGGCTCTGGTTGAGGGCCTGATCGAGGTGTTGTGAAGCCTTGCTGGCCAGATTGCTGTTCGGAAACTGCACCAGTAGCCGGCGGAAATAGCCGATCGCCTTGTCGCGACTGGCGTGGGGATTGTCCGGCGCCAGGTACATCAGCCCCAACTGATAGAGCGCCTTCTCCTTGATATCCGGCTGTACGTGGGCATCGGACAACGCCAGCAGGTAGAGCTCTTCGGCTTCGGCCACGCGATCCTTGAGTACGGCGCGACGCGAGAGGAGGGTCATGTCCGGGTCCAGTCCCGGCTTGTAGAGGTCCAGGTTGTTGCTCGGCTTCCAGGTGGCGAGGAGTTCGCGGGAACTCTTCTGCACCGGCTCCCCGGCGCGTTGGCGGATGACCAGGATGCGTGCTTCGGCGCGCTGGGCCGCGCGGCTGCTGGGAAATTCGTCGAGGACGCGTTCCAGGTAGCCCAGGGCCTTGGTGTCGTCCCGTTGTTCGTTGTAGCGGCTCATGTAGATGAGGCCGATCTGGTACAGGGTGATGGCGCGAACGTCGTCGCTGAACTTGTCGTCGCGGTAGCCGACCAGATACAGCTCTTCCGCCTCGGGGCTCTTCGCGTCGCGGATGGCCATGGCGCTGTAGGTCAGCAGATCGCCTTCTTCTTCCACCGCCGCGGCCATTCGCTTGCTCTTCATGGTCTTGTATTCCACCACTTCGTTGGTGGTGACCTGGGCAATGAACAGCGGGGTGGTGGGCGAACAGGCGCCCAACAGCAGACACAGGGCGAGGAGGGCGGGGCGCGTGGAGTGCATGACGGAACCGTGTCCTTGGGCGACGTCCGCAGTCTAGCAGTGGCCGCTTGCCATTCGAGGGGCGCGCCAGCAGGACCAATCGGAGGTTATGCTTCGCTCTTCTCGTTCGCCCAGCGGCCTGAAGAAGTGGCGCTCCCAGCCGATATCCCGTGGGACGGAGGAATTATCCATGCGAACCCTGATCATTCTGACCCTGCTGGCGGCCGTGGGCGGTTGCACCCGCTGGTCCCTCGATCATCACCTGAACAACGCCTATCGCTCTTATGAGAGGGGGAATTGCGAGGACGTGATGCTCGAACTGTCCAAAGCCGAGCGCAAGAGTCGCTCCCGCCAGTACCTGCAGCCGGAAATCTCCTTGCTTCGTGGTCAGTGCCTGGAGCGCCAGAACCTGTTCGTCGATGCGGCACAGACCTACCAGTTCATCATTGCCCGCTATCCCGCCAGCGAGTATGCCTACCGGGCCAAGGCGCGCCTGGAGACCCTGCAGCAGCTCGGCCGCCTCACCGGCAGTTCTGCCAAGGCCAGCGTCGCACCGCTCTGACCCGTAACCCGGCCGTCGGTCGTTGCCAGCTTGAGCTGGGCCCGGCCGGGGCTAAGCTGAGCGTCAATCCGAGGAACGCTGGAATGCGCTACCTGCTGTGCTGTCTGTTGCTGGTTCCGGCGATTGCCGGTGCCGAGATCTATCGCTGGACTGATGCCCAAGGACAGGTGCATTTCAGCGAGACACCCAGGGAGGGTGCCGAGCCGGTCTCGGTGAAGCCCCAGGTAATCGAACGCGATCAGGCGACGCGTGAGCGTGAGGCGCGCACTGAGAAGGTCTTCGATGCGCGCCGCCAGGAACAGGCTGCGGCAGCGGATCGGGCCACGGAAGCGCGGGCGCGGCAACAGAAGGTGTGCAGCAGGTTGCGTTCGCAGCAGGACGATTTGAATCAGGGCGGACCGTTCTACCGGCTCGACGAGCGTGGCGAACGCCAGTACTACACTGATGAACAGATCGAAACCTACCGTCGCAAGCTTGGCGAGAACATCTCACGCGATTGCAATTGAAGGTTGGTCCGGGGTTACAACGAGTTCATACTGAAGTGCCACCAATAGCGATTTGATATCATGCCTACCAAGCGCCATATCGAACGCCATCAGCTGCCTTATTACCTGAAGGTGTTCAATCGAATCACCGACAAGCCCATGGGTTACCTGGGCAATGTTTCCATGGACGGCCTGATGCTGATCAGCCAGCTGCCCATGCTGGTGGGCGCGCGCTTCGATATGCAGTTGAAGATTCCGGGCAAGGATGGGCAGCTGCACTTCATCGATTTCTACGCCACCTGCCAGTGGTGCCACGAGGATGTGACGCCTGGCCACTACGATTCCGGCTTCTCGCTGGTGGCGCCGCCGTCGGAATACGCCGACCTGATTGACGCCCTGCGTTTCTATTTCAGCTTTCGCCCTTTGGCCGCCTCGGCCTGAGTCTGCCTGAAAAAAGGCTTCCAGCCCCGCATCGGGCTTTCTCCGACTTCTGCAGAAGAATGAAAAAAGGCGCCAGATGGCGCCTTTTTCGCAGTAGATCGGTTCACGGGCGGATTTCGATCAGCGTCCCGTCCCTCACCAGGCTCCATATTTCGCGCATGTCCGAGTTCTTCATGGCGATGCAGCCTTCAGTCCAGTCCAGGCTGTGGAAATACCATTCAGGGTATTCCTCATCCAGCGGTGTGCCGTGAATCATGATCATGCCGCCCGGCGTCACGCCCTTGTCCCGGGCCTTCGCTGCATCGCGGGCGTTGGGGTAGGAGATGTGCATGGACAGGTTGAACTTGTCGCTGGTCTTGCGCCAGTCGATCCAGTAGAAGCCTTCGGGCGTGCGCTGGTCCCCTTCGCGCAGCTTCGGGCCAAGTGGTTGCTTGCCGAGCGAGATGCGGTAGGACTTGAGAATGTCGCCGCGATTCATCAGCAATAGTTTGCGCTCCGATTTCACCACCAGGACCTTGTCGATGGATTTATCAACCATCGTCGGCGTGGTGCTCGCCTGGGCGAGAGCGGCAAGGCTCATGGAAAGTACGACTAGCAACCAGCGCATCGGCACAGCAACCCCACAGTGTTCAAGTCAGCAGATTAGTGGTCAGGCTTTTTTGTAGTAGGCCAGCAACGGAGCGAGTGGCTCGTTGCGCACCGGGAAGACCTGCCCGGCGCGGTCGGCGAAGTAGCATTCTAAGGTACGGCCCACGGTCGGAAAAGCCAGCTCCGACCAGGGAATATCCCGTTCGTGGAAGAGACGCACCTCCAGGCTTTCGTCACCGGCGGCGAAGTCCAGGTCCACCAGCTCAGCGCGGAAGAAGGTGTACACCTGACTGATGTGCGGCAGGTCGAACAGCGTATAGAGGCTGAGATTGCGCACTCGCGCGCAGGCTTCTTCGAGCGTTTCGCGGGTGGCGGCCTGTTCCATCGTCTCGCCGTTTTCCATGAAGCCGGCGGGCAGGGTCCAGTAGCCCTTGCGCGGATCGATGGCGCGGCGGCAGAGCAGCACCTGCTCGCCCCAGACCGGCAGGCAGCCGGCGACGATGCGTGGATTCTGGTAGTGGACCGTGTGGCAGCTGTCGCACACGTAGCGCAGGCGGTTATCGCCATCGGGAATGCGCTGGGCGACCGGGGCGCCGCACTGGCTGCAGTATTTCATCGTCGTTCCTCAGGGGCAGGCGCTCATCTTGGCGCGGCACGGTGTTGCACGGCAAGCGGCGTACCGGGCAAACCAAAGATGGTGAATGGTGCGACCTGTCGGCGTGGGACTTGGGCGGCCCGGAGGTTCATGCCATGATGCCCGGCAGTCGAGAAAAACGAGAAAATCCATGCTGGATGACCTGCTCCGTCGTGTGCAGAGCTACTCCCCGAGAACCCTGGAAACCGATCACGACTTCCCTGAAGCGGCGGTGCTGGTGCCCATCACGCGCAGCGACGAGCCCGAGCTTGTCCTGACCCTGCGCGCCAGTGGCCTGTCCACCCATGGTGGCGAGGTGGCCTTTCCCGGCGGTCGTCGCGACCCCGAGGATGCGGACCTGATCCAGACTGCTCTGCGCGAGGCGGAGGAAGAAGTCGGCCTGCCGCCAGGCTTGGTGGAAGTCATCGGCCCGTTGAGCCCGCTGGTTTCCCGCCACGGCATCAAGGTCACCCCGTATGTCGGGCTGGTCCCGGACTTCGTCCAGTACAAGGCCAACGACGGTGAGATCGACTCGGTCTTCAGCGTGCCGCTGGCGTTCTTCCGCGACGATCCGCGGCAGGTGACCCACCGCATCGATTACCTCGGCCGTAGTTGGTACGTCCCCAGCTATCAGTACGGCGAATACAAGATCTGGGGCCTGACGGCGATCATGGTCATCGAGCTGGTCAACCTGGTCTATGACGCCGACATCGATATGACCCGCGCCCCCGCGAGCTTCATAAAACTCAAATAAGCCCCGTTCGAGGAGCGCCTGATGAAATACCGCCTTGGAACCGCCCAGGTCGAAACCCATCCCGACAGCTGGGCCGCGCCCACAGCCACCCTGGTAGGCAAGGTGCGCCTGGATGCCGGTGCCAGCGTCTGGTTTGGCGCCGTACTGCGCGGCGATAACGAGCTGATCCACATCGGTGAGAACAGCAACGTCCAGGACGGCACCGTGATGCATACCGACATGGGCTATCCGCTGAACATCGGCCGGTCCGTCACCATCGGCCACAACGCCATGCTGCACGGTTGCTCGGTGGGCGACTTCAGCCTCATCGGCATCAATGCCGTGGTGCTCAACGGCGCGAAGATCGGCAAGTACTGCATCATCGGCGCCAATGCACTGATTCCCGAAGGCAAGGAGATCCCCGACGGCTCGCTGGTCATGGGCTCTCCCGGCAAGGTGGTGCGTGAGCTGACCGAGCAACAGAAGAAGATGCTCGAAGCCAGTGCCGCCCACTACGTACACAATGCCCAGCGCTACGCTCGCGACTTGGCCGAGCAGGACGACTGATGGACGCTGAACGCCCCGTCCGCTCCCCCTGCGTGCAGGTCTGTGTGCTGGACGACCATGACATCTGCGGTGGTTGCCAGCGCACCGCCGACGAAATCACCCGCTGGGGCCGCATGGACAATGCCGAACGGCGCGAAGTCCTGGCCCGCTGTTTCGAGCGCGCCAAGGCCAGCGGCCTGTTCATCAGCTCTCCGTCCCAGGCTTCTTGACTCCCCGAGGAAACGACATGCCCCGTATTGGAACCCCCTTGTCGCCCAGCGCGACCCGTGTACTGCTGTGCGGCTCCGGCGAGCTCGGCAAGGAGGTGGTGATCGAACTGCAGCGCCTCGGCTGTGAAGTGATCGCTGTCGACCGCTACGCCGACGCCCCTGCCATGCAGGTGGCGCATCGCAGCCACGTGATCAGCATGCTGGACGGTGCGGCCCTGCGTGCCGTGATCGAGCAGGAGAAGCCGCATTACATCGTGCCGGAGATCGAGGCCATCGCCACCGCGACCCTGGTGGAGCTGGAAGCCGAAGGCTTTACCGTGGTGCCCACTGCCCGCGCAGCCCAGCTGACGATGAACCGGGAAGGCATCCGCCGCCTCGCCGCCGAGGAACTGGGCGTGCCCACCTCGCCCTATCACTTCGCCGATACCTTCGAGGACTACAGCGCGGCGGTGGCCAGTGTCGGCTACCCCTGCGTGGTCAAGCCGATCATGAGCTCCTCCGGCAAAGGCCAGTCGGTGCTCAAGTCCGACGCCGACCTGAAGGCCGCCTGGGACTACGCCCAGGAAGGCGGCCGCGCCGGCAAGGGGCGGGTCATCGTCGAAGGTTTCATCGACTTCGATTACGAAATCACCCTGCTCACTGTGCGCCACATCGGTGGTACCAGCTTCTGCGCGCCTATCGGTCATCGTCAGGTGAAGGGTGACTACCACGAATCCTGGCAGCCCCAGGCGATGAGTCCGAAGGCCCTGGCCGAGTCGGAACGCATTGCCCAGGCGGTGACCGAAGCCCTGGGTGGTCGCGGTCTGTTCGGCGTGGAGCTGTTCATCAAGGGCGACCAGGTGTGGTTCAGCGAGGTTTCGCCGCGCCCCCACGACACCGGCCTGGTGACGCTGATTTCCCAGGACCTCTCCGAATTCGCCCTGCACGCACGAGCCATCCTCGGCCTGCCGATCCCGGCCATCCGCCAGACCGGCCCGTCCGCCTCGGCGGTGATACTGGTCGAAGGCAAGTCCAACCAGGTCAGCTTCGGCAACCTGGGCGCGGCGCTCAGCGAGCCGGATACCGCGCTGCGCCTGTTCGGTAAACCGGAAGTGGACGGTCAGCGCCGTATGGGTGTTGCCCTGGCGCGGGACGAGTCCACCGATCTGGCGCGGGCCAAGGCGACCCGTTCCGCGCAGGCGGTTGACGTCAAGCTGTGATGCGCCTGGCCATGTGGTGCTGGTGGGTTGCCGCGCTGCCGCTGCTACCCCTGGCACTGCCTATGGCCATGCATACCCGCCGTACCGCACTGCGCCTGGCGCCCGCCGCCGGGCCGGAGCGGGGGCTTGCAGGGAGCGAACTGGAAGGCGAGCCCCTGCGACTTCTCTTGATTGGTGAATCCACCGTTGCCGGAGTCGGCGCTTCCTGCCTGGACTTCGCCCTGGCCGGGCAGTTGGCCTCGGCCCTGGCCATGCGCCTGCGGCGCCCTGTGGCCTGGCGTGCCTGCGGCGAGAACGGCATCACGGCGGGCGAGGCCCTGGAGCGGCTCCTGCCGCAGGTAGCGGATGAACCTGTCGACCTGGTGCTGCTGGTCTTCGGCGTCAACGACACCACCCATTTCAGCGCCAGTCGCCGTTGGCAGGAGGCCCTGAAGGGAATGGCGCAGCATTTCGTCGGGCGTGGTGCGCAAGTCGCGCTGGCCGGCGTACCACCGCTGCAACATTTCACTGCATTGCCCTGGCTGCTGCGCCAGTTGCTCGGTTGGCGCGCCAGCTTGCTGGATAGCCAACTGCGGGCGCTGGCGGAGCGTGAGGGGCTTGCCTGCTGTGCCACCCGCCTGGAGATGCGCCCGGAGTTCCTGGCGCTGGATGGCTACCATCCGTCCCCACTGGGCTATCGCGTCTGGGGCGAGTCGCTGGCGGACTGGTTCGTCGCTTCGGTTCAACCGGCCCAGGAGACGGAAGGCCTGGCGCTCGATTTCAGCGCATGAGGCTGGGGCCGCAGTCGCGGTTTTCTTCGGGTTTGGAACGGCCAGCGGATGGTGGCGATCAGGCCTTCGGCGTAAGCCCGGCGCGCCAAGCGAGCACGCGCTGCACACGGTTTTCGCCGGATTGGAGGATTTCCAGGCGATAAGGGCCGACCTTCAGGCACACGCTGGAGTCGGGAATCTGTTCCAGGGCTTCGGTGATCAGGCCATTGAGGGTCTTCGGCCCGTCACAGGGCAGGTGCCAGCCGAGCACGCGATTGAGTTCGCGCAGGTGCAGCGAGCCGTCCAGCTCATAGCGGCCGTCATCGCGGGACTGGATGCCCGGGTTGGGGGCGAAGTCTTCCAGGCTGCCGAACTCACCCACCAGCTCCTGGAAAATGTCTTCCAGACTGACCAGGCCCACCACATCGCCGTACTCGTCGACCACGATGCCAAGGCGGCGCTTCTGCTTCTGGAAATTCACCAGTTGCGTCAGCAGCGGCGTGCTTTCCGGGACGAAATAGGTCTCGCGGCTCACTGCCATCAGCTGCTCGGCGCTGGTCGGACCTTCGGTCAGCAGGCGCGGCAGCTGGCGCAGATGGAGGATGCCTTCGATCTGGTTGATGTCTTCGCGGTACAGCGGCAGGCGGGTGTGGGTGGCGTTCTGCAGCTGAGCAAGGAGTTCGTCCGGCGAAGTGTCCAGGTCGATGCCCTGGATTTCGCTGCGGGGAATCATGATGGAGCTGATGGTGACCTGTTGCAGGGCTTCGGTCACTGCCACTGGCAAGCGTGACTGCGGCTGGATCTCCACGCCATGGCGACGGCGTGTGGTCAGCCAGGCGACCACCGCGCCGGCTACCAGGGAGAGGGTGATTCCAAGGAGGAGGCCGGCGAGCAGTCCGTGCATGGGATGGTCAGACGTGGAGGATGAATTCGCGGACCAGCTTGCTGCCGAAATACGCCAGCATCAACAGGCAAAAGCCTGCCAGGGTCCAGCGGATGGCCTTGTGCCCGCGCCAGCCGAGCTGGTGGCGGCCCCACAGCAGGACCCCGAACACGACCCAGGCGATGCAGGAAAGGATGGTCTTGTGCGCCAGGTGCTGGGCGAACAGGTTGTCCACGAACACCCAGCCGGAGATCAGCGACAGCGACAGCAGGCACCAGCCGGCACTCAGGAAACCGAACAGCAGGCTTTCCATGGTTTGCAGGGCGGGGAAGTTCTTGATCAGCCCGGAAGGGTGCTTGTGCTTGAGCTGATGGTCCTGCAGCAGCAACAGCAGCGCCTGGAACACCGCCATGGTCAGCAGGCCGTAGGCCAGGATCGAAAGCAGGATATGCGCGAGGATGCCTGGTTGCTCATTGATGGCCTGGGACGTGCCGCCCGGTACCAGCGCCGCCGCAAGCACCGTCAGGGCGCCGAGCGGTAACAGCAGGAGCAGCAGGTTCTCGATGGGAATCCGTGCAACCGCCACTATGGTCAGCAGGATCACCGCGGCGGCGATCAGGCTGGCGGCATTGAAGAAGTCCAGATAGAGCCCGGCAGGGGTCAGCAGCTGGAAAAAGAGAGCGGCGCAATGGGCGAGCAGGGCCAGGCCGCTGCCGAGGATCAGCAGGCGTTTGTCCGGCGTGGTGCGCTGGCTGAGGCGAAAGCCCTGGTAGCCAGTGGTGCCCATATAGAGGAATGCAGCCAGGAGGCTGGGCAGCAGAGGGTGCATAAGTCCTTGTAAGGCAAGCCCGAAAGGCAGTGAGTGTGGCATACAAGGCTTGACGGTGAAAGACCGCTGGCGGTGTCGGCAACGCCGACTCTTCGTTATACTCCGCCGCCTGCCGCAAGCTCAGCTGGGGCTCATGAGGGCCCGAAAGGAACGCGCATGTTTGAAAACCTAACCGACCGCCTCTCACAGACGCTGCGCCATGTCACCGGCAAGGCCAAGCTGACCGAGGACAACATCAAGGACACCCTGCGCGAGGTGCGCATGGCCCTGCTCGAAGCCGACGTCGCCCTTCCGGTGGTGAAAGACTTCGTCGCCAAGATCAAGGATCGAGCGGTCGGTACCGAGGTTTCCAAGAGCCTGACCCCGGGTCAGGCCTTCGTGAAGATCGTCCAGGCCGAACTGGTCGAGTTGATGGGCGCCGCCAACGAGGACCTGGCGCTGAACTCGGCGCCGCCGGCGGTGATCCTGATGGCTGGCCTGCAGGGCGCGGGCAAGACTACCACGGTGGGCAAGCTGGCGCGCTTCCTCAAGGAGCGCAAGAAGAAATCCGTGCTGGTGGTTTCCGCGGACGTTTACCGCCCGGCGGCCATCAAGCAACTGGAAACCCTGGCCAACGACATCGGCGTCACCTTCTTCCCCTCCGACATCAGCCAGAAGCCGGTGGCGATCGCCCAGGCGGCGATCCAGGAAGCAAAGCTGAAGTTCATCGACGTCGTGATCGTCGACACCGCGGGTCGCCTGCACGTCGACACCGAGATGATGGACGAGATCAAGCAGGTCCACGCCGTCATCAAACCGGTGGAAACCCTGTTCGTGGTCGACGCCATGACCGGCCAGGACGCCGCCAACACCGCCAAGGCCTTCAACGATGCCCTGCCGCTGACCGGCGTGGTGCTGACCAAGGTCGACGGTGACGCCCGTGGTGGTGCCGCGCTTTCGGTACGCGCCATCACCGGCAAGCCGATCAAATTCCTCGGCATGGGCGAGAAGACCGAAGCCCTCGACCCCTTCCACCCGGATCGTGTCGCCTCGCGCATCCTCGGCATGGGTGACGTGCTCAGCCTGATCGAGCAGGCCGAGCAGAACATGGATCGCGAGAAGGCCGAAAAACTCGCGAAGAAGATCAAGAAAGGCAAAGGCTTCGACCTCGAAGACTTCCGCGACCAACTGCAACAGATGAAGAACATGGGCGGCCTCGGCGGCCTGATGGACAAGCTGCCCATGCTGGGTGGCGTCAACCTGTCGCAGATGGGCAACGCGCAGAACGCCGCGGAAAAACAGTTCAAGCAGATGGAGGCGATCATCAACTCCATGACGCCTGCAGAGCGTCGCGATCCCGATGTGATCAGCGGCTCGCGCAAGCGCCGCATCGCGCTGGGCTCTGGCACCCAGGTGCAGGACGTTGGCCGTCTCATCAAGCAGCACAAGCAGATGCAGAAAATGATGAAGAAGGTCACCGCCAAAGGTGGCATGGCCAAGATGATGCGCGGCATGGGCAGCATGTTCCCCGGCGGCATGCCGAAGATGTGAGTCCAGGCCGCCGATCGGTAGCCGCCAAAAAGAGATTTGCAATCGGCCGCATAATCCTTAGAATATGCGGCCTTTCGGGCCCATGGCCCATGTGTGTGCACAGCTTGAAAAGCACCGACTATAGGAACGAAGTTCAATGGTAACCATCCGTCTTGCCCGTGGCGGCTCCAAGAAGCGCCCCTTCTACCACCTGACCGTGACCAACAGCCGCAATGCGCGCGATGGTCGCTTCGTTGAGCGCGTTGGCTTCTTCAACCCGGTTGCTCAGGGTGCCGAAGTCAAGCTCTCCGTAAATCAGGAGCGCGTCAGCTACTGGCTGAGCCAGGGCGCCCAGCCGTCTGAGCGCGTTGCTCAGCTGCTGAAGGAAGCTGCCAAGGCTGCTGCCTAAGCATCTTTATGAGCACGACGCCGGCCCCCGTCGATGAACTGATCGTTCTCGGCAAGATTTTCTCGGTGCATGGCGTACGTGGCGAGGTGAAGGTCTACTCCTTCACCGATCCGCTGGATAACGTGCTCGATTACCGCCGTTGGACGCTCAAGCGTGACAACGAGGTAAAGCAGGTCGAAGTCGCCAGCGGACGTGTGCACGGCAAGGTCCTGGTAGTAAGGCTGAAAGGGTTGGACGACCGCGAGGTTGCCCGGACCTACGCAGGTTTCGAAATCTGCGTGCCCGTCAGCGAACTGCCGGATCTCGACGATGACGAGTTCTACTGGCACCAGTTGGAAGGTCTCAACGTGATCAACCAGGATGAGCAATTGCTCGGCCGAATCGATCATTTGCTGGAGACCGGTGCCAACGATGTGATGGTGGTCAAGCCCTGCGCTGGCAGCCTTGATGATCGTGAACGCCTGCTGCCCTATACGGAGCAGTGCGTGTTGTCGATCGATCTGGACGCCGGCGAAATGCGGGTGGAATGGGACGTTGATTTCTAAGGGCCTGACATGAAAAGCATGCAGGTCGAAGTTATCAGCATCTTTCCCGAGATGTTCGCTGCCATCAGCGAGTACGGCATCACCAGCCGTGCGGTGAAGCAAGGGCTGCTCAAGCTCAATTGCTGGAATCCGCGGAGCTTCACCGAAGACCGCCACCAGACGGTGGATGACCGGCCCTTCGGCGGTGGCCCCGGCATGGTGATGAAGATCCAGCCCCTGGAACGGGCCCTGGCAGCAGCCAAGGCAGCGACGGGGGAGAAGGCGAAGGTGATCTACCTCTCGCCGCAGGGGCGCAAGCTTGAGCAGGCGGCCGTGCGCGAGCTGGCGAACGAGGAAGCATTGATCCTCATCGCTGGTCGTTACGAAGGCATCGACGAACGCTTCATTGAGGAGCACGTCGATGAGGAATGGTCGATTGGCGACTACGTCCTGTCCGGCGGTGAGCTGCCGGCCATGGTGCTGATCGATGCGGTGACGCGGTTGCTGCCCGGTGCGTTGGGCCACGCGGACTCCGCCGAGGAGGACTCCTTTACGGACGGCCTGCTCGATTGCCCGCATTACACCCGACCGGAGATGTATGCAGGCAAACGTGTTCCCGAGGTGCTGCTCAGCGGCAACCACGAACACATCCGGCGATGGCGTTTGCAGCAGGCGCTTGGGCGCACCTGGGAACGTCGGGTCGATCTTCTGGATTGCCGCTCGCTTTCTGGAGAAGAGAAAAAGCTGCTGGAGGAATATATCCGCCAGCGGAACGATAGTTAACGTATCGATGGCACGCCCAGAAGGCCTGTCTTAGGAGCATAGCGATGACCAACAAAATCATTCAGCAGATCGAAGCTGAACAAATGAACAAAGAGATTCCGGCTTTCGCCCCGGGCGACACCGTAATCGTTCAAGTGAAAGTGAAGGAAGGCGACCGTTCCCGTCTGCAGGCCTTCGAAGGTGTGGTCATCGCCAAGCGTAACCGCGGCCTGAACAGCGCTTTCACCGTGCGCAAGATCTCCAACGGCGTAGGCGTTGAGCGTACCTTCCAGACCTACTCCCCGCTGGTTGACAGCCTGAGCGTCAAGCGCCGCGGCGACGTGCGCAAAGCCAAGCTGTACTACCTCCGCGACCTGTCCGGCAAGGCAGCCCGTATCAAGGAAAAGCTGGCCTAATCGCCGAGCTTTCCCGAAAAAACCCGCCCAGGTTCGCCTCGGCGGGTTTTTTCTTGCCTGCGCGCGGGGGATAATCCGCGCCCCGCTGGCGGCGCCAGTCGGGAGTTTTCCTGCCCATCCGGCAGCGCACAGAAGAACGACAAGAGTCGCAGCACGAGTGGCAGCCACATAGGTTTGATTCAGGTAGTAGTGGCATGACCCCGAGAGAGCACGAAATCGCCCGCCGGACCGAGCTGTCCGAAAGCCGGGTAACCAAGGCGGTATTCCCGCCCAGCACCAACCATCACAACACCCTGTTCGGTGGCAGCGCCCTGGCCTGGATGGACGAAGTGTCCTTCATCGCGGCCACGCGCTTTTGCCGCTTGCCACTGGTGACCGTTTCCACCGACCGAATCGACTTCAAGCATCCGATCCCGGCCGGCTCCATCGTCGAATTGGTTGGGCGCGTGGTGAAGGTGGGCAACACCAGCCTCAAGGTCGAGGTCGAGGTGTTCGTCGAGGACATGTACAGCGCCACCCGCGAGAAGGCCATTACCGGTGTCTTCAGCTTCGTCGCTATCGATGACGAGAAGCGCCCGGTGCAGATCCTGCCGGCGTTTCCCCAGTCGGCCGACGCCGCGTGAATGAAAAAGGCACCCGATGGGTGCCTTTTTCGTTTTCGGCCAGGATCAGTGGCGCATGCTGATCTTCAGTGACGCCTGGGACAGGTCGATGTTGTTCAGGGTCAGGCTGCCGAAGCTCTGGTTCTGCGGCGCGCCGGCAACGCGGATGTTCTCGAAACGCAGTTCGCCGATGGAACTGGGCAACCGCAGGTTCACCGAACCGTCCGAATTGACCACCGAGGTCATCTTGCTGGTGTCGTAGACCACGTCCTTCATCGAGGTTTCGGCATCCAGGCTGTCCAGTACCGGCATCACCAGCTTCGCCAGTTGCTTCACCGCGCCCAGCCCGTCGCCTTGTTCGGCTTGCAGGAACAGCCCCTGCAACACATCGTCCAGACCCTGGGCGCTGACCTTACTCATCTCCAGGTCGGTCAGTGGGCGCAGACCCCGCGGGGTTTCCTGGCGGCTGATGCTGGCGGGCGGCTGCAGACGCTGGATATCGGCGCTGGCCATCTGGAAGGGACTCATCAATGCAGCCACGAGGGTGGCCGCCAGACGCAGATTGCTCTGTTTCTTCAGGGCCTTGGTCAGTTGCTTCTGGGTTAGCAGGCCTTGCGCTATCAGTACTTCACCCAGCCGCATCTTGCTGGTGAGTTGCATCTTGATCGCGGCATCCAGCTGCTGGGAGGTGATCAGACCCTTGGTGATCAGGATCTGCCCCAGGCGGGAGTTCATTTGGTTGGCCATGTTCTGGTACCAGCGGTGGGTGATAGCAAGATGAAATCATCCACGGCCAGCCCGATCCTGTCACCAGACTAAGGATAGGCTGGCCACGCCGCCCGTCAGTGTGTTTGCACCAGAGTGCGATCAGCGGTAACACCGGGTTGCGCTTCAGTTTCGATCAGGGACACGAGCGTCCAGTCTTTTTCGGGAACGAAGTCCGGCGGGTTGCCCGTCAGGTGCACCCAGCCGCGTGGGTCTTGTGCCAGCAGCAAGGTCGCGCGGTTTCCGTGCAGTGCCTGGTATTCCTCCCAGCCAAAAGCGGCAGTCAGGGTGGTGGTGCGAACGTCGGCGCCCTTGGCCAGGTAGCTGGCGAACTGGGGGAAGGTCAGCGCCTGGTTGCCCAGGGGCCGCCCGCGGACCGTTTCGCTGGCGCGGTGTTTCTCACTGCGTCGACTTTCATGGCCGCTGGGCAGGGTGAAGCGACGCTGGGCACTGAAGTCGTGGCGGAAGTGCATGCAGGCCAGGGCGTTGAGTTCACTGGATGGCGACAGGGCCAGCAGGTGACCGAGGCCCACCAGGTCGAGATGCGCCTCGGCATGTTGCGATGTGGGATTGCCGAAGTAGGTGGGCAGGTTGTCCATGCGTGCGGCGCGAATGTTCTCCCAGCTGGAGTCCGTGAGCAGCACGCGGCTGCCCAGGTTCTGCAGCGCCTTGCCGACCTCGCGGGCGACAGGATTCGCGCCGATGATGAGGAAGCCCGACGGGGCCGGTTCGGCAACCTGCAGCAGCCGAGCCAGCGGACGCGCGGTCGCGCTCTGTAATACGACGGTGCCGATGATCACCAGGAAGGTCAGGGGAACCAGCAGCAGCGCCTGCTCGTGACCGGCCTCGATCAGGCGCAGGGAGAAGATGGCCGACACCGCCGCCGCGACTATCCCGCGCGGAGCGATCCACGCCAACAGCGCACGCTCCCGCCAGTTGAGGCTCGACCCCCAGGTGCTGACCACGACATTGAGTGGCCGCGCGATGAACTGGATCACGGCCAGCAACAGCAGGGTCGCCGGCCCCAAGGCGACCAGGGCGGAAAAGTCCAGGCGTGCGGCCAGGAGGATGAACAGCCCGGAAATCAGCAGCACGCTGAGGTTTTCCTTGAAGTGCAGGATCTGCCGCACGTCCACGCCACGCATGTTGGCCAGTCCCATGCCCATGACGGTCACCGCCAGCAGACCCGACTCATGCACCAGCAGGTTGGCGCTGATGAACACGCCGAGCACTGCCGCCAGGGCTGCAAGGTTCTGCAGGTACTCCGGCAGCCAGTGGCGGCGCATCGCCACGCCGAACAGCCATCCACCCGCAGCGCCCAGCAGGCAACCGCAGGCGATGACACTGGCGAAGGTGGAAAGGCTGGCGAGCCAGCCACCGTCTTCGCGGCTGACGATAAAGCTGAATACAACCACGGCCAGCAGTGCGCCGATGGGGTCGATGACGATGCCTTCCCAGCGCAGGATGTTGGCGATCGACGAGCGCGGGCGCACGACCCGCAGCATGGGCACGATGACCGTGGGCCCGGTGACCAGGGTCAGGGTGCCGAACAGCAGCGCCAGTTCCCAGGAGAAATCCAGCAGCCAATGCGTGGCGATTGCGATCACCGCCCATGTCAGCAGCGCGCCGACGGTCACCATGCGCTGCACTACGCTGCCGATTTCGCGCCATTCGGAGAAATGCAGGGTGAGGCTGCCCTCGAACAGGATCAGCGCCACCGACAGGGAAATCAGCGGGAACAGCAGCGGGCCGAACAGCGCCTCCGGGTCCAGCAGGCCGGTCACCGGGCCGGCAAGGATGCCGGCCACCAGCAGGAAGAGAATCGCCGGCAGGCGCAGGCGCCAGGCCAGCCACTGGCTGAACAGCGCTGCCGCGCCGATGCCACCCAGGCCAAGCAGGATGTGGTGTTCGCTCATTTGAAGTCCTTATCGGGGATGAATCGCCTACAGCGCTATGAAAGACTAGCGACTCGTACAGTCAAGGCCGTCATTCATGCCCGCGCTAGACCATCTCCTGATCGACCGATTCCTCGATGCCCTCTGGCTGGAAAAGGGACTTTCCGAACACACCCGTTCGGCCTATCGCAGTGACCTCGCACACTTCAACGGCTGGCTCGACGAGCGCGGCCTGGCGCTGGACAAGGCCGGTCGCGACCTCATCCTCGACCACCTCGCCTGGCGCCTGGAACAGGGCTACAAGGCCCGCTCTACTGCACGTTTCCTCTCCGGCCTGCGCGGTTTTTACCGCTTCCTCCTGCGTGAGAACCTGATCCTTGAGGACCCGACCCTGCAAGTGGACCTGCCGCAACTGGGCCGGCCCCTGCCCAAGTCGCTGTCCGAGGCCGATGTGGAGGCCCTGCTAGAGGCGCCGGAGCTGGACGATCCCATCGGCATGCGCGACCGCGCGATGCTCGAAGTGCTCTACGCCTGTGGCCTGCGCGTCACCGAGCTGGTGAGCCTGACCCTGGAGCAGGTCAACCTGCGCCAGGGCGTGCTCAAGGTCTTCGGCAAGGGCAGCAAGGAACGCCTGGTGCCCCTCGGCGAAGAAGCGATTGCCTGGATCGAGCGCTACCAGCGAGAAGCGCGGCCCTTCCTCCTCGACGGCAAGCCCAGCGACGTGCTTTTCCCCAGCCTGCGTGGCGACCAGATGACCCGCCAGACCTTCTGGCACCGCATCAAGCACCATGCGCGGGTGGCCAGTATCGGCAAGTCGCTGTCGCCGCACACCCTGCGCCATGCCTTCGCCACCCACTTGCTCAACCATGGCGCCGACCTGCGCGTGGTGCAGATGCTGCTCGGCCACAGTGACCTGTCCACCACCCAGATCTACACCCATATCGCCCGCGCCCGACTGCAGGAGCTTCACGCTCGCCACCACCCGAGGGGGTGAGCCGGATCAGGCGACGCATGTGTCGCCCGCACCGGCCAGCCGTCGACGCAATCCGCCGGGCATCAGGCGTCTGCGGGCCCGGCCTTCTGTGGTAGGCTTGAGCCGTTTCCGTACGTCCGCTGCTCGACAGGAGTACCCATGCGCGTGACCCGTCTTATCGCCGGCCTGGCCCTTGGCCTCGCCAGCACCATCAGCCTCGCCGACGACCCGGACCAGGCCATCCGCAAGACCCTCGATGCCCTGGAACTCGGCCTGCCCATCGAGTCCATCGGTGAAAGTCCGATGAGCGGCATCTACCAGGTGCAGCTGAAGGGCGGTCGCATGCTCTACACCAGCGCCGATGGCCAGTACCTGATGCAGGGCTACCTGTACCACGTGCAGAACGGCAAGCCGGTGAACCTCACCGAGCAGGCCGAGAGCCGCTCCATCGCCAAGGAAATCAACGCCATCCCGGCCAGCGAGATGGTGGTGTTCTCGCCGAAGGAGCCAGCCAAGGCGCATATCACCGTGTTCACCGACACCGACTGCGGCTACTGCCAGAAGCTGCACAGCGAAGTGCCGGAGCTGAACCGCCGCGGCATCGAAGTGCGTTACGTCGCGTTCCCGCGCCAGGGTATCGGCAGCCACGGCTACAACAGCCTGGTCAGCGTCTGGTGCAGCAAGGACCGCCAGGAGGCCATGAACAAGGCCAAGTCCCGCGAAGAACTGCCGGCTGCGAAATGCGATAACCCGGTGGCCAAGCAGTTCGAACTGGGCCAGCTGATCGGCGTCAACGGCACCCCGGCCATCGTGCTGGGCAATGGCCAGATGATTCCGGGCTACCAGCCGGCTCCGCAGCTGGCCAAACTGGCCCTCGAAGCCAAGTAATTCGGGCGTCCAGCTTGATTGACCAATAAACAGCCGCTTCGTAAAGTGCGGCTCTTTTCCTCGGCCGGGACACACCCGGCCGTTTTCGCAGTGATGATGGGGAGTTCAGCGTGAAGCCGGTAAAAGTAGGCATCTGTGGCCTTGGGACCGTCGGTGGCGGCACCTTCAACGTACTCAAACGCAACGCCGAGGAGATTGCCCGCCGTGCCGGGCGTGGAATCGAAGTTGCCCAGATTGCCGCTCGTCGTCCCAACCCGAAGTGTGAAACCGGCGCTACCCCCATCACCGCCGACATCTTCGACGTGGCCAACAACCCGGAAATCGACATCGTCATCGAGCTGATCGGTGGTTATACCCTGGCCCGTGAGCTGGTCATGAAGGCCATCGAGAATGGCAAGCACGTGGTCACCGCCAACAAGGCGCTGATCGCCGTGCATGGCAATGAAATCTTCGCCAAGGCCCGCGAGAAGGGCGTCATGGTCGCCTTCGAGGCTGCCGTCGCCGGCGGTATCCCGGTGATCAAGGCGATCCGCGAAGGCCTTGCCGCCAACCGCATCAACTGGCTGGCCGGCATCATCAACGGCACCGGCAACTTCATCCTCACCGAAATGCGTGAGAAGGGCCGTGCCTTCGAGGACGTACTGAAGGAAGCCCAGGCACTGGGCTACGCCGAAGCCGATCCGACCTTCGACGTCGAAGGCATCGATGCCGCCCACAAGCTGACCATCCTCGCGTCCATCGCCTTCGGCATTCCGCTGCAATTCGACAAGGCCTACACCGAAGGCATCTCGAAACTGACCAGCGCCGACGTCAACTACGCCGAGGCCCTGGGCTACCGCATCAAGCACCTGGGCGTGGCGCGTCGCACCGACAGCGGCTTCGAACTGCGCGTGCATCCGACCCTGATCCCGGCCGACCGCCTGATCGCCAACGTCAACGGCGTGATGAACGCCGTGATGGTCAACGGCGACGCCGCTGGCAGCACCCTCTACTACGGCGCTGGCGCCGGCATGGAGGCCACTGCCTCTGCCGTGGTCGCCGACGTGGTGGACGTGGTTCGTGCGCTGACCACCGACCCGGAAAACCATGTGCCGCACCTGGCCTTCCAGCCAGACTCCCTGTCCGACCACCCGATCCTGCCGATCGAAGCCTGCGAAAGCGCCTACTACCTGCGCATCCAGGCCAAGGACCATCCGGGCGTGCTGGCGCAGGTCGCGACCATCCTGTCGGAACGCGGCATCAACATCGAATCCATCATGCAGAAAGAAGTCGAAGAGCAGGACGGCCTGGTGCCGATGATCCTGGTTACCCACCGGGTCGTCGAGGCGCGCGTCAACGACGCCATCGCCGCGCTGGAAGCTCTGGAAGACGTGGTAGGCAGCGTAGTGCGCATCCGCGTCGAGCAACTGAACTAAGCAGCCGCCGGGCCTCGGTGCTGCCGCGAGGGGCGATCCCCCGGTGCGGCGCACCAGCCCCTGCCGCTCGAAACCAAGGTTTTAAGACATGCGCTATATCAGTACCCGCGGCCAGGCACCGGCCCTGAACTTCGAAGACGTGCTGCTGGCTGGCCTGGCCAGTGACGGCGGCCTCTACGTCCCGGAAAACCTGCCGCGCTTCACCCAGGAAGAAATCGCCTCCTGGGCCGGCCTGCCGTATCACGAACTGGCCTTCCGCGTGATGCGCCCGTTCGTAGCCGGCAGCATCAATGACGCCGACTTCAAGAAGATCCTCGAGGAAACCTACGGTGTCTTCGCCCACAACGCCGTGGCGCCGCTGCGCCAGCTGAACGGCAACGAGTGGGTGCTGGAGCTGTTCCATGGCCCGACCCTGGCGTTCAAGGACTTCGCCCTGCAACTGCTGGGTCGCCTGCTCGACCACGTGCTGAGCAAGCGCGGCGAGCGCGTGGTGATCATGGGCGCCACCTCGGGTGACACCGGCTCGGCCGCGATCGAAGGCTGCAAGGCCTGCGAGCACGTCGACATCTTCATCATGCACCCGCACAACCGCGTGTCCGAGGTGCAGCGTCGCCAGATGACCACCATCCTCGGCGAGAACATCCACAACATTGCGGTCGAGGGCAACTTCGACGACTGCCAGGAGATGGTCAAGGCGAGCTTCGCCGACCAGGGCTTCCTCAAGGGCACCCGCCTGGTCGCGGTCAACTCGATCAACTGGGCGCGGATCATGGCCCAGATCGTCTACTACTTCCACGCGGCCCTGCAGCTGGGTGGCCCGGCGCGCTCCATTGCCTTCTCCGTGCCCACCGGCAACTTTGGCGACATCTTCGCCGGCTACCTGGCACGCAACATGGGCCTGCCGATCAGCCAGCTGATCGTCGCCACCAACCGCAACGACATCCTGCACCGCTTCATGAGCGGCAATCAGTACGTCAAGGACACCCTGCACCCGACCCTGTCGCCGTCGATGGACATCATGGTTTCGTCCAACTTCGAGCGCCTGCTGTTCGACCTGCACGGTCGCAACGGCTCGGCCATCGCCAACCTGATGGACACCTTCAAGCAGGGCGGCGGTTTCAGCGTCGAGGAAGACCGCTGGACCGAAGCACGCAAGCTGTTCGACTCCCTGGCCGTGGATGACGCCGCCACCTGCGAAACCATCTCCGAGGTGTACAAGGAGTGCGGCGAGCTGCTGGACCCGCACACCGCGATCGGCGTACGTGCTGCCCGAGAGTGCCGCCGCAGCCTGGCCACCCCGATGGTCATCCTCGGCACCGCCCATCCGGTCAAGTTCCCGGAAGCGGTGGAGAAGGCCGGCGTCGGCCAGGCCCCGGCCCTGCCGCCGCACCTCGCCGACCTGTTCCAGCGCGAGGAACGTTGCACCGTGCTGCCGAACGACCTGAAGCAGATTCAGGCCTTCGTCAGCCAGCATGGCAACCGCGGCAAGCCGCTGTAAGCCATAACGCCTGAAACGAAAAGGCCGGCTCCCGAAAGGGGCCGGCCTTTTTTATTGCCTCACGGAATGGGATGGAAAACCTGTGGGGGCGAATTCATTCGCTGAGCAGGCCGAAGTCCTGCCAATCGGATGTCAGGGGGCAGTTGCGCTGCCCTTAGCGAATGAATTCGCCCCCACAGGAAAAGCGAGGATCAAATCGCCCCATCTCCCTTCAGCGCCGCTACCTGCTCGGTGCTGTAGCCCAGCCCCGCCAGCACTTCGCCGTTGTGCTCGCCCAGTTCCGGGCCGATCCATTCGGTCGAGCCGGGTGTATCGGAGAGCTTGGGGACGATGCCCGGCATCTTGAACGGCTTGCCGTCAGGCAGTTTTGCCGAGAGGAACATCTCGCGGGCGAGGAATTGCGGGTCGGCGAACATGTCCTCGGCGGAGAAAATGCGACTGGCCGGCACTTCGGCGCGGTTCAGCACGGCCAGCACCTCGTCCAGGGGCAGCGATCCCACCCAGCGGTCGATCACCCCGTAGAGTTCATCGCGGCGGGCGTCCCGGCCATCGTTGCTGGCCAGGGTCGGATCGTTGGCCAGGTCCTCGCGGCCGATGCCCAGCATGAAGCGCTTGAAGATGGCATCGCCGTTCGCGCCGATCTGCACATGGCGGCCATCGGCGGCGGTGTGAATGGAGGAGGGGGTGATGCCGGGCATGATGTTGCCGGTGCGTTCACGGATGAAACCGAACACATCGAACTCCGGCACCATGCTTTCCATCATGGCGAACACCGCTTCGTAGAGCGCCACGTCCACCACCTGGCCCTGGCCACCGTTCACCTCACGATGGCGCAGCGCCATGAGTGCGCCGATCACGCCCCAGAGGGCGGCGATGGAGTCGCCGATGGAGATACCGGTACGCACCGGGGGACGATCCTCGAAGCCGGTGATGTAACGCAGTCCGCCCATGGATTCGCCCACCGCGCCGAAGCCCGGCTGGTCCTTGTAGGGACCGGTCTGGCCGAAGCCGGATAGCCGCACCATCACCAGCTTCGGGTTCAGCGCATGGATCACCTCCCAGCCCAGGCCCAGCTTTTCCAGCACGCCGGGGCGGAAGTTCTCGATCAGGATGTCCGCTTCGGCCAGCAGTTTCTTGAGGATTTCCTGGCCTTCAGGGTGCTTCAGGTTCAGCGTCAGCGACTTCTTGTTGCGCGCCTGCACGAACCACCAGAGCGACGTGCCTTCGTACAGCTTGCGCCACTTGCGCAGCGGGTCGCCGCCGTCGGGGGATTCGATCTTGATGACTTCTGCGCCGAATTCCGCGCACAGGCGCGACGCGAAGGGACCGGCGATCAGCGTACCGAGCTCGATAACTTTGAGGCCGGCGAGGGGTTTGGCAGGGGCGTTCATCGGGATGTCCATGGGCCAGGCAATGGCGGCGACTCTACTCCCTCGGGGGTTGTTGCGAACAGTCTGGTTTGCCGCTGGCGCACCCTCCCTGCGCGACTTAAAGTTCTTGGCAGGACCCTGATTCGTGTGCCTCGACCGCCATGCCAGAACGCCCCGCCAGCCGCTGCCACTTGTCGCCCGGAACGTGCCGGGAGGAGGGTGCATGCAACTGAATGTCCCCACGCTGGTGCTTGTGGATATCTACGTCCTCGCGCTGGTGGGCCTGCTCATGCTGCATGCCTGGCGCCGTGGCCGCCGCGAACCGACGCTCGGTTATCTCGCGGCCATGCTGTTGCTAGGTGCCCTGGGAACCGTGCTGGGCAGCTTGCGCGGCATTGGCACGGACTTCGTGCCGCTGGTGCTGGGCAATGTGGTGTTGCACTTCTGCGCGGCCATGAACTGGACCGCCATGCGCGTGTTCGCCGGGCGTCAGCCGCACGTGCCGGGAATCTGTGCCGGCGCGTTGGTGTGGGTGCTGCTCTGTCTCAACCCGGCCTTCTACGAATCCCTGACCGTGCGCATCGCGGTCAGCTCGCTGATCACCGTCTGTTATTGCGGGCTGAGTGCCCACGAGCTCTGGCGCAGTCGCCAGTCGCTGGAAGTGGCCTACATGCCGGCCCTGCTACTGACCGTCTTCCACATGGTGTTCTACAGCGTGCGCATCGTCATCGATCGCGGCATGCCCTTCGATGCGGCCCTGGCCAGCAGCGGCCAGGGCACCAACTTCTTTTCCCTGCTGGTATTCGAGACCCTGCTGTACGCCATCGGTATCGCCTTCGTCACCCTGTCCATGGTCAAGGAACGCGCCGAACTGAAGTTTCGTGCCGCCGCCTATTGCGATCCGCTCACCGGCGTCGGCAACCGGCGCGCCTTCATGACCACCGGCGAATACCTACTGGAGAGCTGCGAGCACCGGCGTGAGCCGGTAGCCCTGTTGCTCTGCGATCTCGACCACTTCAAGCGCCTGAACGACAGCTATGGCCACGCCACCGGCGACGAGGCCCTGGTGGCGTTCACCCGCATCGCCGTCGGCAGCATGCGCAAGCAGGACGTGTTCGGTCGCATCGGTGGCGAGGAATTCGCCTGCCTGCTGGCCGATGCCGACGACGAAGCCGGCGCCCAGGTGGCCGAGCGGATTCGCCGCGAGTTCGCCGAGGTGCCATTCCAGGAGCCGGGAGAGCTCAGCGTCAGCATCGGTATCGTCAGCTCCAGGGACGCCGGCTACGACCTGTTCCGCCTGCTCTCGCTGGCCGACGACGCGCTCTACGCCGCGAAGGACAAGGGCCGCAACCGCATCCAGCGCTATCCCGCCGATTAGCCGGAAGGCTCAGCCAAGGCGGAGGAATCAGGGTAGACTTGCCGCCCTCCGAGAATCACCAAGAAGCCCGCCATGGCCCTCCAAGCGACCCCCTACAAAGTCGACCTCAACCTCACTGACCTCGACCGCAGCGTCTACGAGAACCTGCGCTTCACCGTCGCCAAGCACCCCTCGGAAACCGAGGAACGCCTGGCTGTGCGGTTGATCGCCTACGCGCTGTGGTACCACGAGCAGTTGTCCTTCGGCCGTGGCTTGTCGGACGTGGACGAGCCGGCCCTGTGGGAAAAGAGCCTGGATGACCGCGTCCTGCACTGGATCGAAGTGGGCCAGCCGGATGCCGAGCGCATCACCTGGTGTTCGCGCCGTACCGAGCGCTTCAGCCTGGTGGCCTACGGCAACCTGCGCGTCTGGCAGAACAAGGTGCTGGATGCTGTGCGTAGCCTGAAGAACATCAACGTCGTCGCCGTCGGCCAGGAAGCCCTGGAAGAACTGGCCCGCGACCTGCCGCGCTCGATCAGCTGGAGCTTGATGATCAGCGACGGTGAGCTGTTCATCACCGATGAGCGCGGCCAGCACGAAGTTCCCCTGGAGTGGCTGGCCGGGGAGCGTTGATCGGAAGTCCGGAGGATTTCCGGGGGCAGGGCGCCAAGCCTTTGCCCCAAGGCCCTTTCCCGGGAGGGAGAGGGGAAGTCGATTCACAGATTGGACCTTCCATGCGTATCGAACACCGCGTCCTGCCCGATGTCCTGCCTGACCTGGGCGAGCTGCCCCCGCTGCTGACCCGTCTCTACGCCGCCCGTGGCGTGCAGTCCGTGACGGAGCTGGACAAGAGCCTGGCGCGGTTGATCCCCTACCAGCAGCTCAAGGGCATCGATGCCGCCGTAGAGCTGCTCGTGGAAGCGCTGGAGAAGCGCCAGCGCATCCTCTACGTCGGCGATTTCGATGCCGACGGCGCCACTGCCAGCAGCGTTGGCGTACTTGGCCTGCGCATGCTCGGTGCCTTCCACGTCGATTACCTGGTGCCCAACCGCTTTGAGTACGGCTATGGCCTGACGCCGGAGATCGTTGCCGTCGCGCTGACCCGCCAGCCCGACCTGCTGGTGACGGTGGACAACGGCATCTCCAGCGTCGAAGGCGTGGCCGCCGCCAAGGCCGCCGGGCTCAAGGTACTGGTCACCGACCACCACCTGCCGGGTCCGGAATTGCCGGCGGCGGACGCCATCGTCAACCCCAACCAGCCCGGCTGCGACTTCCCCAGCAAGTCCCTGGCCGGTGTTGGCGTGATCTTCTACGTCCTGATGGCCCTGCGCGCGCGCCTGCGCGAGGTCGACTGGTTCGCTCGCGCCGGCCTCAAGGAACCCAATCTGGGCGACCTGCTCGACCTGGTAGCCCTGGGCAGCGTCGCTGACGTGGTGCCCCTGGATGCCAACAACCGCATCCTCGTGCACCAGGGCCTGGCGCGCATCCGCGCCGGCCGTGCCCGTGCCGGTCTCAAGGCGATCCTCGAAGTCGCCGGCCGCCCGGCAGGACGCATCACCTCCACCGACCTCGGCTTCATCCTCGGCCCGCGCCTCAATGCCGCCGGCCGCCTGGACGACATGAGCCTCGGCATCGAATGCCTGTTGTGCGAAGACGAAGCCCTGGCCCGCGACATGGCCGTGCAACTGGACCAGCTCAACCAGGACCGCAAGGCCATCGAGCAGGGTATGCAGCGCGAGGCGCTGGCCCAGCTGAAGAACCTGCCCATCGAAGACATGCCGTTCGGGCTCTGCGTATTCGAGCCGGACTGGCACCAGGGCGTGATCGGCATCCTCGCCTCGCGTCTGAAGGAGCGTTACCACCGCCCGACCATCGCCTTCGCCGACGCCGGTGACGGCCTGCTCAAGGGCTCGGCGCGCTCAGTGCCCGGCTTCCACATCCGCGACGCGCTGGATGCCGTCGCCGCCCGTCATCCGGGCCTGATCAGCAAGTTCGGGGGCCACGCGATGGCGGCCGGCCTGTCCCTGCCTGTGGAAAACTTCGGCGCCTTCGCCGCCGCCTTCGACGCCGAGACCCGCCGTCAGCTCGATGAAGACGACCTCACTGGCCGCCTGCTCTCCGACGGCCAACTGAGCATCGAGGAATTCCACCTGGAGCTGGCCCGTGCCCTGCGCTTGGCCGGCCCCTGGGGCCAACACTTCCCCGAACCTCTGTTCCACGGCGTCTTCCAGATCGTCCAGCAGCGCCTGGTCGGCGAACGCCACCTGAAGCTGGTACTGAAAAGCGAATGCGGCTCGGTACAACTGGACGGCATCGCCTTTAACATCGACCGCGAGCAATGGCCCAACGCCAGCGTCCGCTGGGCCGAGGTGGCCTACAAGTTGGACGTCAACGAATACCGTGGCCAGGAAAGCGTGCAACTGATGGTCGCCCACATCGCACCGCGCTGATGCGCGCGGCAGCAACCCGTAGGGTGGCGCAGAGCGAAGCGAAGCCCAACAAGGCGCGCGTAGCGTGCCCGGATCGGTTGCGCAGGTCTTTCAGATGTTCCGCGCCTGCCTGACACAGCCCTCTCCCCCGGCCCCCGCTCTGCGCCCCGGCCTGATCGCTTCGCGCTCAGTCGTTCATCGGCACCGGAAGCGGTGCTTCCGAAAGCGTGCCTCTTCACCCCGCAGGCGGGCGAGGGGTGACCCGCGCCGGCGAGGCACACGTAATCCTGAAGCCCATACGGGCCTGAACCTGCGCATCGAAGCGGATGCACGTCCCGTAGGTTGGCGCAGAGCGAAGCGAAGCCCAACAAGGCGCGCGCAGCGTGCCCAGGAGCGGTTGCGCAGGTCTTCCACAACTTCCGCACGGGCCTGATGCAACCCTCTCCCCCGGCCCCTCTCCCAGAGGGCGAGGGGTGACGCGCGCCGGCGCGGTATACGCAATCCTGAAGCCCATACGGGCCTGAACCTGCGCATCGAAGACATCCCGTAGGTTGGCGCAGAGCGAAGCGAAGCCCAACAAGGCGCGCGTAGCGTGCCGGGAGCGGTTGCGCAGGCCTTCCAGAACCTCCGCACGGGCCTGATGCAACCCTCTCCCCCGGCCCCTCTCCCGCAGGCGGGCGAGGGGTGACTCGCGCCGGCTAGGCACACGCAATCCTGAAGGCCCATACGGGCCTGAACCTGCGCATCGCTGACGCCATACGGACGAACCCCCGCATCGAAGCCGCAATGGATGCACATCCCGTAGGTTGGCGCAGAGCGAAGCGAAGCCCAACAAGGCACGCGCAGCGTGCCCAGATCGGTTACGCAGGACTTCCAGGAATTCGCCCCCGTTCACCCGTCACCCCATCCGCGCAACTTCTCCATCCAGGGCTACGCTGATCCAGTCCTGCGTCCCCGCGATTTTTTTTTCGGCCTGCTGTCGATCTCGTCGATCCCCCATCGACCAATAAGCACAGTCAGCAGGCAACACTCGCAGGCTGGCGTTCATGCCACCCAACAGGAGAACAACAATGCGCTTCATGGTGATTGTCAAAGCAACCAAGGAATCGGAAGCGGGCATCATGCCCAGCACGGAACTGCTCACGGCCATGGGCCAGTACAACGAGGAACTGGTCAACGCAGGCGTCCTGCTCTCTGGCGAGGGGCTGCACCCCAGCTCCAGAGGGGCGCGCGTGCAGTTCAAGGGCAAGGACCGCACCGTCATCGATGGCCCCTTCGCGGAAACCAAGGAACTGATTGCCGGCTTCTGGGTGTTCAAGGTCAATTCCCTGGAAGAGTGCATCGAGTGGGTCAAACGCTGCCCCAATCCGATGCTGTCCGACTCCGAAATCGAGATTCGCCAGGTGTTCGAGGCCGAAGACTTCGGCGCGGAATTCACCCCCGAGTTGCGCGAGCAGGAACAACGCGTCTTCGAGAAAGCCAAACAGCAGTGACGGCTGAATAAACGGACAGGAGACCCTCATGAAAATCGATCCCTACCTCACGTTCGATGGCCAGTGCGGACCGGCCTTCCAGTTCTACGCCAAGGTGCTCAATGGCACGCTGGAAGCCTTTCTGAGCTTCGCCGAAAGCCCTGCCAGCGAAGATGTGCCGGAGAACTTCCGCGACAAGATCATGCATGCCCGCCTGGCGGTGGGTGACCAGGTGATCATGGGCTCGGATTGCCCGCCCCAGGTGCCTTTCAAGGGCATCAGCGGCATCAGCGTGTCGATCAATGTCGACCGGATCGTGGAGGCTGAGCGGGTCTTCAATGCCCTGGCCGAGGGTGGCCAGGTTCAGATGCCCCTGGCGCAGACCTTCTGGGCTGCGCGCTTCGGCATGCTGGTGGACCGCTTTGGAGTGCCCTGGATGATCAACTGTGAGAAAGATCATTAATTCTCAAAAGTGATGCGGCGCCGGGGCCATCCCGGCGTTGAGGGCCTAAGCTTCTGGAGTTATCTCAAGCGGACGGCTCGAATGTTCCTGATCGACAGGCTGCGTGATCGCGTCAGCCGTTTCCACTATCGCCGAGAATGGATGCGCCCTGACCTCATGGCGGGCCTGTCGGTGGCCGCGGTACAGATTCCTACCGCCATTGCCTACGCGCAGATCATCGGTTTTCCCGCTCAGGTGGGGCTCTACGCCTGCATCCTGCCGATGCTGATCTACGCCCTGGTAGGCGGCTCCCGGCAATTGATGGTGGGGCCGGATGCAGCCACCGCCGCCATGGTGGCCGCCGCCATCACCCCCTTGGCGGCGGGCGATCCGCAGCGACTGGTGCATCTGTCGATGATCGTCGCGGTGATGGTCGGACTGCTGTCGATCCTGGCCGGTTTCATCCGCGCTGGATTCATCGCCAGCTTTCTCTCGCGGCCGATCCTGGTGGGTTACCTCAATGGCATCGGCCTCAGCCTGCTGGCCGGCCAGCTCGGCAAGCTGCTGGGCTACCAGAGCGAAACCAGCGGCTTCATCGCCGGCCTGCTGGCGATGATTCGAAACCTCGCCGACACCCACCTGCCGACCCTCGCCCTGGGGGCTGCGGCGCTGCTGCTGATGATCGTCCTGCCCCGGCGCTGGCCACGGCTGCCGGTCTCGCTGGTCGCCCTCGTGCTGGCTTCGCTGGCGGCCGCCTTGCTGGGGCTCGACCGGCATGGTGTGGCCCTGCTGGGCGCCGTCCCGGCTGGCTTGCCCGAGCTGAGCTGGCCGCGCACCAGCTACCAGGAACTGCTCGGTCTGCTGCGGGACGCCGCCGGTATCACCATTGTCAGTTTCTGCAGCGCCATGCTCACCGCCCGCAGCTTCGCTGCCCGCCACGGCTACGCCATCGACGCCAACCACGAGTTCATCGCCCTCGGGCTGGCCAACATCGGTGCCGGGGTCTCGCAGTCATTCGTCATCAGCGGCGCGGATTCGCGCACGGCAGTGAACGACCTGGTGGGTGGCAAGACGCAGATGGTCAGCGTCGTGGTGGCGCTGGTGATAGTCGCGGTACTGGTGTTCCTCCATGGTCCGCTGGCCTGGGTGCCCATCGCCGCCCTGGGCGCCGTACTCATGCTCGCCGGCTGGGGACTGATCGACTTCCGCGCGCTCAAGGCCTTCTGGCGCCTCAGCCGCTTCGAGTGCGGGCTCTGCCTGCTGACCACCGTGGGCGTGCTGGGCGTGGGCGTGTTGCCTGGCATCCTGGTCGCGATATCGCTGGCCCTGCTGCGCCTGCTGTATTTCACCTACCGCCCCACCGATGCGCTGCTCGGCTGGGTGGAAGGTGTCGACGGCCAGGTGGAGATGAGTCGTTTTCCACAGGCGACCACCTTGCCGGGCCTGCTGATCTACCGCTTCGACGCGCCGCTGTTGTTCTTCAATGCCGACTACTTCAAGCAGCGCCTGTTGCGCCTGGTAGAGCAGGCGGACCACCCGCGCGCGGTACTGCTCAACGCCGAAACCATGATCAACCTCGATCTGACGGGCCTCGCTACCTTGCGGGAAGTCCAGCAGACGCTGGCAGCTCAGGGCGTCCACTTCGGCTTTGCGCGCCTGTTCGGCCCCACCTATGAATTGCTGCAGCGCTCCGGTGAGTTGGGCGAGCTGAAACCGCCGCTGGTATTCAGCTCGGTACGCGCCGGGATCAATGCCTATCAGGTGTGGCTGGCGAAGCAGCCCTTGCAGGCGCCGCAGCCGCTCACGTAAACAGGCGATTCAACCCACGGAAAACAAGGATCGACCATGGACCCCTTCATGCAAGCCGCCATCGAAGAAGCCCGCCAGGGATTGGCCGAGGGCGGAATCCCCATCGGTTCGGTGATCGTCCACAAGGGGCGCATCATCGGTCGGGGCCACAATCGGCGCATCCAGGAAGGCAGCGCCATCAAGCACGGCGAGATGGACGCCTTCGAGAACGCGGGTCGCCAACCGGCCAGCGTCTACCGCGAAGCGGTGCTCTACACCACCTTGTCGCCCTGCTCGATGTGCAGCGGCGCGATCCTGCTCTACGGCATTCCGAAGGTGATCATCGGCGAGAACCGCACTTTTCTCGGCGAGGAGGAGTTGTTGCGCGCCCGTGGCGTGGAGCTGGACGTGCTGCAGGATGCCGAGTGCGTGAAGCTGATGGAGGACTTCATCGCCGCGCGGCCGGAGCTGTGGAACGAAGACATCGGCGAATAGCCCGCCTGCATTCCCAGGCGTTGGCGCCTACGGGCAGGTTTCGCCAGGGCGCCAGGCCACCTGCCGTGCAGCGGCTATGCTGGTAAGCGCGAGCAATCGCGCAGTACCGACGCCTCTGCGTACAGGCCGCCAGGCTGGCTCTATCTCCGGGCGGTGCAGAAATGACACTCAACGCAGAAAAATGATTTGGATCAGGTTGCGTCGTTGCTCAAGGATTTCTGGTCATAGCGCCCGTCGGATCGCTGCCAAACAAAAGCGCCATGGGCGGGTTTGGACCACCCGGTTGGACTGGCTTTGCACTTAAGCAAAAGGAGAATTCGATGCAACCGACCCCCGCCTCCGAAAGGCTGATTACCCGTGGCCTGCTGGACGTCCTTATCCGCGCCGGGCTCATCGCCATTCTGTCCATCGCCTGCTACGAAATCTTCAGCCCCTTCCTCAACCTGATGCTCTGGGCGTTGATCCTGGCAGTTACCTTCTATCCCCTGCACGGCATGCTCAAGGAAAAGCTGGGCCTGCGTGACGGGCACGCGGCGACCCTGATCGTGGTCGTATCAGTGGGCTTGCTGATGGTGCCGATCTACCTCCTAGGCATGTCGATCGCCGAATCGGTGCAGGGTGCGCTGGAGCTGATCAAAAGCGGTGACTGGCATATCCCCGCGCCGAACGAATCGGTCGCCAGCTGGCCGCTGATTGGCCAGCCGCTGTACGACTTCTGGCAACAAGCCTCGGTCGACCTGACCAGTTTGCTGCAGAAACTCATGCCGCACCTGCGTGGCGTGGGGATGACCCTGCTGGGCAAGCTGGCCGGTGTAGGGGCGGGCTTCCTGCTGTTCATTGGCGCGCTGATCGTCGGCGGCATCCTCATGGCCTACGGCGCCAATGGCACCCGTAGCGCCGTGCAGATCGCCTCGCGCATTTCCGGCCCTGACCGCGGCCCGCAGATCGCCAGCCTGTGCACCGCCACCATCCGCGCGGTGGCCCAGGGCGTGGTCGGCATCGCCTTCATCCAGATGCTGCTGGTCGGCGTCGGCTTCGTGTTGATGGGCATCCCTGGAGCGGGCTTGCTGGCCATCCTCGTACTGTTGCTGGGCATCATGCAGTTGCCCGTGTTGCTGATCACGATTCCGGTCATCGCATACGTCCTGGCCACCGAGGGCGCGACGGCCGGCACCATCATCTTCTCCATCTACATCTTCGTTGCCGGCATGTCCGACAACATCCTCAAACCCCTGCTGCTGGGCCGTGGCGTCAATGTGCCGATGCCGGTGGTGCTGATCGGTGCGCTGGGCGGGATGGTCACCAGCGGCATCATCGGGCTGTTCATCGGGCCCGTCATGCTCGCCGTTGGCTACATGCTGTTCTGGCACTGGGTCGACGACCAGCCGGAGAGCGCGGCGGTGACAACCACTTCAGAAGAAGAAACGACGACCTGACGCTCCGACCGTTCCATGCACATGGTCGGCAGAGCCACCTGGCTGCTCCTCTTCGGAACCCTTGGACTCAGTGGGTGCGTACGGCTGGGGCCGGATTTCCAGACGCCGCGCGAACCCTGGATCGACCAATGGAACAGTCCGGCCATCGAGCAGGCGAGCCTCGATCGCCCGCAGCCGGACTTGCGCCAATGGTGGCAGGTGTTCGACGACCCGGCCCTCGATGCCCTGATCGCCGAAGCTGACGCCTACAACCCGAGCCTGGAGATTGCAGGCCTGCGGGTCATGGAGGCGCGCGCGCAGCTCGGCATCGCCCTGAGCGGCCGGTATCCGCAGGTGCAGCAGGTCAGCGCCGATGCCCTGTACCTGGACCGCAACCAATCCGGAGGCCGAAACCCGCAGGACAGCCATTCCTGGCAATACGGCGCCGGCTTCGACGCGGCCTGGGAGCTGGATTTCTGGGGACGGTTCAGCCGCGCCATCGAGTCCGCCGACGCCGCCTACTTCGCCGCCTATGCCAACTACGAAGACGTGCTGGTGCTGTTGCGCGCCCAGGTGGCGGATACCTACTACTCCCTGCGCACGTTCGAGGCCCGCCTGCGCATCGCCCGTGACAACGCCGAACGGCAGCGGCGCAGCTTCGAGATCACCGAGCGGCGCTTCCGCAGCGGCGACAGCGACGAACTCGACTTCCAGCAAGCCAAGACCCAGTACCTCGGCACTCTGGCCACCATCCCGGACCTGGAAAGCCAGGTGCTGCGAACGCGCAACGCCCTGGCCGTTCTGGTGGGCCGGCCGCCAGGTCCACTGCCGGAACTGCGCGAGCGCGAAGGTCTGATTCCATTGCTGGATCGCGCGGTGCTGCAGGATGTCCCCGCCAACCTGCTGTTGCGTCGGCCGGATGTGCGTGCCGCGGAACTCGCGGTCGCCGCCCAGTCGGCACTCATAGGCGTCTCCGAGGCGGACCTCTATCCCTCCATCACCCTGCTGGGGAGTATCGGCTGGAGCGCGTCGACCCTGGACGGCGCATCCGACAGCCTGGACCTGGTGGCAGGGCCGAGCCTGGTGTGGAACGTGTTCGACCATGGGCGGATCAAGAACGACGTGCGCGTCCAGGATGCGCGCCTGCAACAGCTGATCGAGGCCTACCGAGACGGCGTGCGCCAGGCCGCGCGCGAGGCCGACGACGCCGCCACCGGTTTGATCAAGTCGCTCGAAAGCGAACACATCCGACGCGAGGCTGCCGAGTCGGCGGAGCGCTCGCTGACCCTGGCATTGGCGCAGTACCGCGAAGGCTTCGCGGATTTCCAGCGGGTGCTGGATGCGCAGCGGGAGCTGTTCCAGCAGCAGGACAACTACCTGGTCAGCCGCAGCAACGCGGTGGCCAATCTGATCGGCCTGTACAAGGCCCTGGGCGGGGGCTGGCAGCGCTCGGGACCGTTGATTGACGACGGCACGCGTCAGCAGATGCAACAACGTACCGATTGGGGCGACCTGCTGGACGAGCCTGACGCACCGTCTGACGCACAGCTGCCAATCGAACAAGGTGAACGACCATGACCGATACGCCCCAGGCCAAACCGGAACCGGCCCAGCCCGCTCCCGCAAAAGCGGCGGACGGCGCGACGAAGGGGACCCGCTGGGTCGCCCTGGTGATCATCCTGACGCTGGTCTGGTACCTGCTGGCCGATCGCTTCACGCCCTATACCCAGCAGGCGCGGTTACAGGCGTTCGTGGTGCCGGTGGCGGCTGAAGTGGCGGGGCGGGTCACCAAGGTGCACGTTCGCAACAACAAAGATGTCCAGGTGGGCGAAGTGCTGTTCGAGGTGGACCCGACGAATTACCGGATTGCCGTCGACCGCGCCCGTGCTGACCTGGAAACCGTACGCCGGCAGGTGGGAGCGAGCACCGCCGCCATCGATTCGGCCCTCGCATCCCAGCGGGCCGCTGAGGCCAACGAACTGAAGGCGCGGCAGGATAGCGAACGCCTTGAACGCCTCTACCAGCAGGACCCGGGCACCCTCTCCGTGCGCCGCCTGGAGGGCGCGCGGGCGTCCCGCGAGCAGGCCATCAGCCAGGTAGCGGCCGCGAAGGCCGAAGTGCAGCGTGCGCGTGAGCAGCAGGGCGGCAGCGAAGAGGAGAATGCGCAGTTGCGCAGTGCCGCCACTGCCCTGGAAAAGGCCGAACTGGACCTGGCCAACACCCAGGTTCGGGCACGCTCGGCCGGCCTGATCACCGACTTGCGCACCGACGTCGGGCAGTACGTGGGGGCGGGTAATCCGGTGATGACCCTGATCGCCATCCACGACCTGTGGATAAGCGCCGACTTCACCGAGAACAACCTGGGCCACGTCCAGCCCGGCGCACCGGTAGCGATCGTGCTCGATGCCCTGCCCGGACGGGTTTTCAAAGGGCGCGTTCGCAGCGTCGGCTATGGCGTCAGCGTTGGCCAGGCGCCGGCCCCCGGCAGCTTGCCGTCGGTGGAAAACAGCCGTGACTGGCTGCGTCCCGCCCAGCGTTTCCCGGTCATCGTCGAACTCCTGCCGGGCGAGCTCGACGAACTGCGCGGCCTGCGGGTTGGCGGCCAGGCCGAGGTGATGGCCTTTCCCCGCGAGGGCAACCCCCTCAATCCACTGGGCCGGCTGTTCATCCGCGTGATGAGCTGGCTGTCCTATGCCTACTGAGCACGATCCCCGCAGCCAGCGCGCCCTGCGCCTGGCCAGTGGGACGGCGCTGGGCCTGGCGATCAGCTTCGGCCTGGCCCTGCCGATTCCGTTCCTGACGCCGATATTCGTCATGGTCCTGCTGACCGCCGGCAATCGTCCCTTGCCGCTGAAGGCCGGACCGGGACTGGCGCTGGTGATCATGCTCAGCACCGCCACGGGCCTGCTGCTGATCCCGCTGTTGCGCCATGCGCCGGCGAGCGGGGTGTTGCTGGTCGCGCTCTGCCTGTACCTGTGCTTTCGCTACGGATTGCGCGGTGGAAACCCGCTGGTGGCGCAATTCCTGGTGATCGGCCTGACCATGATCAGCGCCGCCGGCACGGCCGAGTTCGCGTTGGCCCTGACGGTGATCCAGGCGTTGGGCAAGGGCGTGCTGCTCGCTGTGTTGGTGGTTTCGTTCAGTCACATGATTTTTCCCGAACCCGTGCCGCCTCCAGCGCCCCCCGCCCGTCCTTTGCTGGAGGAGGCGGAGGCCGCCTGGGTGGCGGTGCGTGCGGCGCTGGTGGTGCTACCAGCCTTCCTCCTGGCGCTGATCGACCCGACCAGCTACATGCCGCTGATCATGAAGTCGGTCAGCCTCGGCCAGCAGGTGTGCGGTACCAGTGCTCGCACGGCCGGTCGTGAACTGCTGGGCTCGACCCTGCTTGGCGGCGTGCTCTCCATGCTGTTCTGGAGCGCACTGAGCCTCTTTCCGCACCTCTGGATGTTCTTCCTCTGGATGCTGCTGTTCGGCCTGTTGCTGGCCCGCAAGCTCTATCGCCTTAGCCCCACGGCGCAGACGCCGGGCTTCTGGGTCAACACCCTGATCACGCTGATCATCCTCCTTGGCCAGTCGGTGCAGGACAGCGCGGCGGGCAAGGATGTCTACACCGCCTTCGCCATCCGCATGGGGCTGTTCATCGCCGTCACCCTGTATGCCTGCGCGGCGGTCTACCTGATCGACCGGCGCCGTTTTCGCCGGCAACGGCGTTCCACGCCCTGACGAGGTCGTTTCATGTTGCTCAATCTGCTGGTCGGAATCCCCGTGATGCTGCTCTGCCTCGCGCTGCAGGCGTACTTTGTGGCGATCTGCCTGAAGTATTTCGTGCGCTACAAGCTGATCGCGCAGGAGCACGATTCACCCGTGCACAACGCGGTCCACCTGGGCGTGGTAATGCTGTTGATGCTGCTGGGCAACTTCGCCCAGATGGCCATCTGGGCGGCGCTGTTCCACCTGCTCGGCGAGTTCGATGACTTCGCCACTGCGCTCTACCACTCGGGAGTGAACTTCGCGACCCTCGGCTATGGCGATATGGTCATGACACCCGCCTGGCGCCTGCTGGGGCCGCTGGAGGCCGCCAACGGCATTCTCATGTTCGGGGTCTCTACCGCGGTCATGACGGCGTCGGTCTCGGAAATCATCAAGCAGCATATGGCGCGGGTCCGGAAGCACACCGAGGACTAGACTGTATTTGTCCGTCTGCCTTCGCCCGGAGGTGCAGCATGGCGATCCGCGAAGGTTTCATCGGCAGCGTCGGCAACACGCCGTTGCTGCGCCTCGAAAGCCTGAGCAACGAGACCGGTTGCGACATCCTCGCCAAGGCCGAATTTCTCAATCCCGGCGGATCGGTAAAGGACCGCGCCGCCCGCTTCATCATCGAAGATGCGGAGTGCCAGGGCCTGCTGTATCCCGGCGGCACGGTGGTGGAGGGCACCGCCGGCAACACCGGCATCGGCCTGGCGCATATCTGCGCGGCGCGGGGCTATCGCTGCATCATCGTGATTCCCGACAACCAGTCACCGGAGAAGCTCGAGCTGCTGCGCACCCTCGGCGCCGAAGTGCGTCCGGTGCCACCCAAGCCCTACAAGGACCCGGACAACTACCAGAAGATTGCCGGCCGCCTGGCTGCCGAGCTACCCGGTGCGATCTGGGCCAATCAGTTCGACAACACCGCCAATCGCCAGGCCCACTTCGAAACCACAGGCCCGGAAATCTGGGCCGATACGGACGGCCGGCTGGATGCCTTCGTCTGCGCCACCGGCACCGGTGGCACCCTGGCCGGCGTCGCGCGGTTCCTCAAGGCGCAGGACCCGGGGATTCGCATCGTTCTTGCCGACCCCCTGGGCAGTGCGCTGTACAACTGGGTGAAGCACGGCGAACTGGTGGCCGAGGGCAGCTCTATCACCGAAGGCATCGGCACCACCCGCATCACCGCCAACCTTGAAGGCACACCCATAGACGACGCGGTACAGGTGGAAGACCCCGCCTGCGTCGCCATGGTCTATCACCTGCTGCGGGAAGAGGGGCTGTTCGTTGGCGGCTCTTCCGGCATCAACCTCGCCGCCGCCGTGCAGGTGGCCCGCGAGCTGGGGCCAGGGCACCGGGTGGTGACGCTGCTCTGTGATCGCGGTGGGTTGTATGCGGGGCGGTTGTTCAACCCGGCGTGGCTGGTGGAGAAGGGGCTGGCGGGGGCGGCTGGGGTTTAGGCTGCTTACGTATTAAGGCTTTCGGATCAGCTTTGGCACAGGCCTGAGATATTCCCCCTGAAGTGGTCAAGTAAAACTGGACACCGGTTTAGGTCTATCCAGCCAGCGCTTCGCGCTGTGCCGGTGTCTGGTAGCTGTTGTAGCTGTGTGGCCGTCGGTGGTTGTAGTAGTCGGTCAGGTAGCGCAGTACGTCAGCCTCTGCTTCGGCTTGGCTGGCGTAACCCGAAGCCGGTATCCATTCGGATTTTAGGCTCCGGAAGAAACGCTCCATCGGGGCGTTGTCCCAGCAATTGCCGCGACGACTCATGCTCTGGCGGATTCGATGCCGCCAGAGCAATTGTCGAAACTCCTGACTGCTGTAGTGGCTGCCCTGGTCGGAGTGAAACAGCACGCCGCCGGGGCAACCGCGAGCCTCATAGGCCACGCGCAAAGCACGTCCGGTGAGCTGCGAGTCCGGACGATCGGACATTGCCCAACCCACAATCCGCCGCGCATACAGGTCCATGACCGCGGCCAAGTAGATCCAGCGCCCGCCGGCCCAGATGTACGTCACGTCACCGCACCACACCTGATTGGGACCGTGAGTGCGGAACTGTCGGTCCAGCTCGTTCGACGCCTTGGCACTCTCGCCCTCCGCTGGGCGGTAACGGTGTCGACGGCGTTGCGAGCTGAACAACTGGGCCTCCTTCATCAAACGGCCGGCCAGGAATCGACCCACCGCCCAGCCTTCCTGGCGCAAAGCCGCCGCGAGCGTCCGGGCGCCTGCCGAACGCCGACTCTGGACATGCAGCTCCACCAAGCGCTGTCGCAACCTGGCGTGCGGCTGATTACCGCGAGCCGCTGACTTGGCGGCGGCATAGACACTGCTGCGATTGATGCCGAACAGCCGGCACAGCTCTGCCCGTGGATAGTGCTCACCCAATGACTCGACTAAGCGCACTAATCGAGGGCGTCTGACATCA